>WFQQ01000066.1 GCA_015486965.1 Desulfurellaceae bacterium | reverse complement strand
GTGTTGCATAGAGATGGACTGTTATATCTTCATCCACAGTAAGCCTTCCAAAATCCATTGCTACAGTTGTTAAGGTTTTAATCTCCTTGAGTTCCTGCTCAGTTACAGGCTTATCTGTTGTTATGGGAACTATCTCGCTGATCCTTTTTATAAACTCTGTTTTACCAGAATTGAAACTCCCTGTTACTATAATTTTAAAAACCATTATAGACCCCTTATTTTATCAATTATCTTTTTTAGAAAGCTTTTCTTTATTTTGACATCGTATTTCTTGGACTCAATAGATTTTTCTATATCTATCATATTGAGTAGGTACATGCAGACAACGGCTTTAACTTTCTCTAAATCATTACCTTCTTTTGTGAGTTCTTCTATAGTAATATTTGGATTTGAGTGGAGTTTTTCAATGTTTATATTGTTGTTTATCAGGTCTATCTGCTTTACTATGTAAACTGGAGCTTTTAAGGTTACCATGGACTTTTTGTCTGGTAGCATGGAGAGAAGCTCCTCTTTGTTGTTTATGTTGTTTATGCAGTTTACGATGAAATCTCTGAAGTTAAGCTTAAATGTTTTTGTGTCCAGAGTGAGGGATAAAAATTCGTTCAAGCTAAGAGGTTCTGTTGCTATCTCTGTATTTTTCAGCGCTAATATATCGTATATGTTATCAAGGCTTGATTTTAGTATAAAAATATCTGCACCCATGGTGAAACCAAGAACTTCATCTCCTTCATTTCTTATATGAAACTTGATATTACCCTTTAAGTTTTTGAAAAAGCTTGCTACATCTGTTTTCTTGAAGTTGGGTATTTTTATAAAGTTAGATAAACTTGCCTCCTCGGAAGAGTAAATATCTCTTATTGTTGGGCTTTCCTTTTGTAATATCTCTATAAAAGTTTTGTAAAAAGTTGGTCTATCTAATATTTTAAGGTAGTGTGCCTTTGGTATAATTTCACCCTGCTCTTTAAATATAACAATATTTGGTCTGCCAATGGATTTGTTATAGATTATCTCTGCCAACTTGTGCTTTACTATGGTTCCGTTATTATTTCCTATGACTATAATTGGGTAGTTTTCATTTTTTGCTTTATTTACACCATCTTTAGGATTGTCCACTATTTCGACAGTGCAGGAGAGCTTTTTTAGCGTGTAGGAGATGATTTCGGAAAGCAAACCCTCCTTACAAATTATTAAAACTTTCTTCTCTTCCATTTTTGCTTGGCAGTAACTCCTTAAATATTAACACCACACATATAATTACTTATATAGAAAAAATAGTCAAGGAAAAAGCAGGTATGGTTATATATTTTTCAGAAAATCCAGGAATTTTTGCTTACCCTCCTCCTTATTCTTACATACAGGGCAGATGTTTTCTTCATTGAGAGAGTAGAACTCCTTTCCGCAATGTTGGCAAACAATCCTTTTTGCTGTAAAGGCTACATAGGGTTTGGTTTTGAACTCCTTTGTTGTAGCTTTATGCGCATGTATTGCCTCCCTAATGCATGCTTTTTCGCACTCTTTGCAATTTACGCAAAAGGCGGGGTTGAAGTGTATCTCAGCTGATTCTTTGGTTTTTTTGATGAGTATGGCATCTGTAGGGCATATGTGTTCACACACACCACATACATTGCACTGCTCGTCTATCTTAATGAGTGCAATCTCAGGGTAGGATTTAGCCTCTATTATTTCCTGTTGTTTAATCAAGTTTAATAGAATCTCACGCTTAGCAATTTTTCGCTTTGTTTTAAACCTTTTTGATAAACCCGTGAATATCTCTCTTCTTGATAGGCTCTTCTCTTTTGGAATATAGATGTGTGTGGATGGGACTCTCTTTATCTTTATTTTTGGCATGATACCTAAAGAGAGGGATAACTGAATAGCTTTTCTTAAGTTCCCTCTGAAGTATGTTAGGGAGCTTTTCATCTTGCACCTTTTGCAATTTCCTCTCTTTATGATTACTTCTTTGTTGTCTAAAAACCATGACAGTAACAAAGACTCAGTTAATCTTGAGATACATGTGATTTTTAATTTAGATTCCGCTCTTAAGCAGCCAATATCTATTGGGTTTTCTTTTTTTGTGGCATCTATTATGTATTCATCATCTTTTTCCATCTCTATAGCCGAAAATCTGCACGCTGAATAGCAGAGGCCACAGCTTATGCAGAGACGATTGTCTATTTTGGGAAAAGGTGTGAAACGAATAGCATCTACGGGACATATATCCTCACACTCCCTACAGTGTGTCTTTGAGAATGTATGTCTTATGCAGTTTGAGCTGTTTATAGAAATGGTGCCACAGGATGCGAAATCATTAGTCATGTTTTCATTTTACAGATTTGGTGTCGGGCGTGTCCAGAAGAAAAGTTGACATTTCTCTCTGTATTAATACACTTTCAAAAAATGCGTGGAGGTGTGCGATGCTACCAAGCTGGCAGGAGATGATACCTGTTTTAATAATCTTGATTATAATCTTTGGGGCAAGGAAGTTGCCAGAGATAGGTGCAGGGCTTGGAAAGGGGATAAAGGAGTTTAAAAAGTCCATGAAAGAGGTGGAAGAGCCAGAGAGTGAAAAGAAATCTATAGAGTCAACCGCAGAGCAGGATGTGAAGGAGAAGGAAGAGAAAGAGGTAAAAAAAGAGGATTAGTTCGATAGATGAGAGAGGTAATCAGAGATAAGATAGATAACTTTTTAAAGACAAAGGGTTATAGTATTGATTATACTATTGAACATCCAAAAAACGAGAAGTTTGGAGATTATTCAACAAATTTTGCAATGAAGCTTGCGTCCCGCTTAAAGAAGAACCCAAGGGATGTGGCAAGGGAGTTTGTGGAGTGGGTTGACGGGGATATTTTTGATAGGCTGGATATTGCGGGCGGAGGTTTTATAAATTTTTACATAAAAAAAGAGACTTATATTAATGAGCTTTTAAAGATATATGAGCTTAAAGATAGGTATTTCAAACCACAAAAAGGGAAAAAAAGGTTCATTCAGGTTGAATTTGTCAGTGCCAACCCTACTGGTCCTTTACATGTTGGACATGGAAGGGGGGCTGCCATAGGTGATTCTATTGCCAGATTGTTAAAGTTTTGTGGTCATAGGGTCGAGCGTGAGTACTACATAAATGATGCAGGACTACAGATGGAGTTGTTGGGTCGCTCTGTTTATGTTAGGTATAAGCAGCTCCTTGGTATTGATGATGAGC
>WFQQ01000065.1 GCA_015486965.1 Desulfurellaceae bacterium | reverse complement strand
GTTTTATACTTGGTATCCAAAACATTTGACAAAGGAGCTTTACATACTATAAAAACCTGAAGAGCAAAAAAAAGAAAGGGAGTAGTATGAAAGAGGACAGGATCTCTTTGTATAGATTTCTCAGTATTGGATTTACATATCCAGAAGAAAAGTTTGAGGATGTTATAACAAAAAGCATAGAGATGGCATCACCATCGTATACAAATCTAAAAAAGAGTGGTTACAGACTGTCGGGCATAAAAAAGTTAAAAAGCGGATTAAGGGAGCTTTTGCAAAAAGGTTTGGATGAGTGGCAGGCAGCCTACACATCACTATTTATAGCAAACTACCCAAAAACCCCCCTGCACCCTTATGAATCTTTCTACAAAGAGGGGATTGTTGGCGGGGACATATCGGAGATGATGGATAGAATTTATAAATCTTGTGGCCTTGAAGTATTCGATGATAGAGAGTTTCCAGATTACATCGTGTTTGAGCTTGAATTTGCAGCATTTTTGATAGAGTATGAGGAGAGCTGTAAACCGATGTTTGAAGAGTTTTTCTTTAACCATCTATTTGAATGGGTGCCAGACTTTTTAGAAGATGTGATAAACTTCGGGAAAACCCCCATGTTTTACAAGGCTTTGAGTGAAATTGGCTTAACCTTTTTGAACCATGAAAAGAGAGTCCTTAAGGAGCTTATTGATGAAAGATAGAGGCTATGTTCAGGTCTATACAGGCAACGGAAAAGGGAAAACTACGGCTGCAATAGGACTTGCAATAAGGGCTGCTGGAGCCGGGTATAAGGTGTTGTTTGCACAGTTTGTTAAAGGTCAACCATACAGCGAACACAAAGCACTTGAAAGATTTAAAGAGATAACAGTTAAGCAGTTTGGAAGAAAGGAGTTTATACACTCTAAACCATCTGAAGAGGATATAAGAAAGGCTAAGGAGGGCTATGAGTTTGTATTTTCTGCCCTAAAAAGTGGCGAATTTGATGTTGTTATCATGGATGAGGCTAACATAGCCGTTTTTTTTAAGTTATTCAGCGATGATGATCTGATAAAGCTGATTGAGATAAAACCCAAAAACACAGAACTTGTAATTACGGGTAGGTATGCAACGGAGAAACTCATGGAAAGGGCAGACCTTGTAACTGAGATGAAAGAGGTCAAACACTATTTCCAGAAAGGGGTTCTTGCAAGGGAAGGCATAGAAAAATAAGAGATGAAGTTTATACCCATCAGGCTAAAACTCATTAAACCTTCTTTGAAAAGGGATTTTGACATATACACATTGGAAAATGCGAAACCTGTGCTTCTACTTTCAAGAGATAATCCACTCGATGAAGATTCACCAATACTCCAGTATAACTCAAATTTCATAGCCTTCATACCGGAAGATCAGATAAAAAGTTTTAAAGCGTATATTTCAAAAAATTTAGACAATATTCTAAACGATCCAAAAATGACAAAACACAACAAAATGTATGCAATATACATCTCTATGCTTGGCAATTTAGAAGAACTTGTTAACTCTAAAAACTTAAAGCTCTGCTTTAAAATCTCAGACGATGCATCTCGCTTCGTTGCCCACGCTATAAACGACACACTTGCAATATCTATACTTCTTTCTTTCATCAAAAACGATTCCCACAACCTCGCCCTACATATGTTCAATGTGGGCGTTTATGCAAGCATTCTCACAAAAAAACTGCATGATGACCTATCGGTAAAGAAACTTACAGAGATAGCAAAAGGATACTTTTTGCACGATATCGGAATGCTGAAAATAGATAAAACTATACTGCAAAAGAAGGGCAAATACACCGAGGATGAGTTTAATGAAATAAAGAAACACCCTTTGTTGGGAGTAGAAGTATTGAGAAAGGAGCTTAAAATCTTCTCCCCTATAATTGAAAAGATAATCCTGGAACACCACGAAAGAAGAGATGGCTCGGGATATCCCTACGGGAAAACGGAGATCAATGAATTTGCGAGAATTTGCTCAATGGCAGACATATTTGATGCCATCACATCAAAAAGGGATTACAAGGATGAACTCCCCAAGACAACCTTTGAAGCCTTGAAAGAGAACAAGGAGTTTTTTATAAAAGAGTTCGGAAGGGATAAGTACGAGGCATTCATAAAGTGCTTCTACATACCAAAAAATGAAAAGCACGCTTGAAATACTTCAATTTGACAAGCTAAAAAGCTTAATAGAAAAACATATACAAACACAGTATGGAAGAGAGCTTCTAAGCAAACTGAAACCTATATTCAATATTGAAAAGGCAAAAAGAGAGTATGAAATTCAGAAGGAGTTCTTCTCATATTTTATCAAATGGGGCACATTCCTTTTGAGTGATATTTATATAAGCGAGATTCTGAAAGAAGCAACCTATTCGATTTTGGATGAAAAACAGCTTAAGGATATTGGCGATTTTCTTTATGAAATAAACCAGATAGAGTCAGAGCTTAAAAGCACAGACAAGGAGCTTTATGAGAAACATCTGGATTTTGATATACCTTTAGCCTTGAGGGATGAGATAACCAAGTGCATAGATGAACATGGACTTTTAAAAGACACCGCCTCTGTTCACCTGTTTGAGATAAGAGAGGAAAAAAAGAGTATATCCAACAATATAGTAAGAGCTTTAAAAAACATGATGCACTCAAGGTTGAAGGATATAATCATTGATACGGCTGTGTTTTTAAAAAGGGATAGGTACACGATTCTTTTGAAACCAAACTTCAAGGAGTACATAAATGGAAGGATTATCGATATAGGAAAGAGTGGTGGCCTTTTTGTTGAGCCAGATGCAGTTTATGAAATGAACAACACACTTGAAGACCTGAAATTCAAAGAAGAGGCAGAGAGGAGAAGGATACTTATAAATTTAACACAGCTCGTTAGGGAAAATACAAATAGACTGAAGTACAACGAACACAAGCTTGCAATGTTAGACCTTTTTCTGGCAAAGTTTTTATACTCAAAGAAACTGCCAGAGTGTGAAATCACATTCTTGAAGAAACCCTGCCTGTATGGAAAGAGAGTAAAACACCCAATACTTGCGGATATAAAAGAAGACACAAAGCCTGTGGATATAGACCTTAAAAACAACAGAGCTTTGATAGTTACAGGACCAAATACAGGTGGCAAGACCGTTTTCCTTAAAACAATAGGGCTAACCATTTTAAGCGTTTTTTCAGGAATACCAGTTAACGCAGAGAGGTTAGAGATAGGTGAATTTGACAATGTTTTTGCTATAATAGGGGACGAACAGGACATATTTGAGTCCTTAAGCGGATTTTCAGCAAAGGTTGAATCCTTTAACAGGGCATATAAAATGGCAACCAATAAATCCATTATACTCATTGATGAGATAGGCTCAGGGACTTCACCGGATGAGGGAGAGGCAATAGCCTACGCAATAATCAAAAAAACCTACGAAAAGTGCACTGTTTGTGCAACCTCTCACTATAAAAAGCTTGCGTATCTCTTAAAGTCTGAGGGGTTCCCAACGGCAGCGTTTGAGTTTGATGAGAAGACACTTAAGCCCACATACAGACTCCTATACAACAGGGTGGGTAAAAGCTACGGTATAGACATTTTAAAAAGTATGGATATAGACAGTGAAATAGTAAAAATTGCACAGCAATTCTATTCGAATAATTCAACTATACTCTCCAAACTTGAGAAAGAGCTTAACAAGAGCATCTCAATATATGAGCAGAAAAAAAATGAGCTTGCAAAACTTAAAAAGGAGTACCTATCTCTTCTTGAAGAGGAAAAGCAAGAGAAAGCCAAACTCCTTGAGGAACTTAAAGAAGAGCAACAGAGGAAAAAAATAGAGTACGAAACCCTCCTTGCCACACTTAAAGATGAGATAGCGCAAATAATGAAGTCGAAAAACATTTCTAAAGCACATAAAAACATGAGTGAAATCAGAAAGGATGCAGAGAGATTATTCAAGGATAAAGAGGTAGAAAAGCTCAGAAACTCTGAACTTAAAGAGGGAGATTTAATAGAATTTAACGGCATGGTGGGGAACCTGATTAAAATTAAAGGTAAAAGGGCTATCATTGAAATAGATGGAAAAGTGTTAGAGGTTGCTGCCAGTATGGTAAAAAAAGCAAAAAATGAAAAACCCGAACAAAATGATGTAAAGGTCTATTCAAAAACAAGTCCGCAGAGCTTCGAGCTCAATATAATAGGCAAAAGAAGGGATGAGGCTTACTTTGAACTCTTGAGGTTTATAGACACGCTGGCAATGGATGGCATAAAAAAGGCACGGATAGTTCATGGATTGGGTAGTGGGATTCTAAAAGATATGGTCAGAGAGACACTGAAAACCATTCCCCATGTAAAATCTTTCCGCCCTGCCCCACCCCAGGAAGGAGGCGATGGGGCAACCCTGGTAGAATTGAAATAGCTTAAAAAACTCTCCTATGGTATAATCTGTAATGTGAATGACATTGTAGAAGAGATTAAAAAAAGGGTCGATATAGTAGAGTTTATTTCCCAGTATGTTCAGCTAAAAAAGAGGGGCTCAAACTATTTTGGCTTATGTCCTTTCCACACAGAAAAAACTCCATCCTTTTCAGTAAACCCTCAAGGCAATTTTTTCCACTGTTTCGGATGTGGCGAAAGTGGCGATGTTATAACATTCCTGATGAAAATTGAAAACTTGGAGTTTAAGGATGCCGTTTTGGAACTCGCAAGAAGATACGATATACCGATAAAATTTTCAGAAAAAAAAGAGAAAAACCCTTTAATAGAGATACATAAGTTTGCCACAGACTATTTTACAGATAAACTCTTAGCCAACAAAAAAGCCCTCGAGTATTTGAAAAGGAGAGAGATAAACAGAGAGGCAATAGAGAAATTTTCCCTCGGTTATGCACCTCAAAGCTCAGAGCTTGAAAAGTTACTTCTGTCAAAGGGATTTTCAATACATGAACTTATAAGAAGTGGCATATTTGTTCACGGCTCAAGAGGATTATACAATAGATTTTCAGATAGAGTGATATTTCCCATTAGGAACGAATCGGGTCATGTTGTGGCATTTGGTGGTAGGGTTATAGATAACTCAAAAGACAGGGCTAAATACATAAACTCTCCAGAAACACCAATATTCTCAAAACAGAAGATACTTTACGGGCTCTATTCAGCCAAAGAGGAAGCCCGCAAGACAAAGAGTTTGATATTAACAGAAGGTTATATGGATTGCATAAGACTAAAGCTCAACGGCTTTGAAAATTCTACAGCAACATTAGGAACAGCCCTATCCAAATTCCACATAGCAACCATATCAAGAATAGCAGAGAATATTTACTTAAATTACGACGCCGACGAGGCAGGATTTAGAGCAATGGTAAGGAGCGCACCGACAATCCTCTCATCAAAGCTAAAACCGTATGTGATAATCCTTGAAAAGGGAGAGGACCCGGATAGCTTTCTTTTAAAAAACCCAAAGGAGAGATACAGAGAAAAGATAGAGAGTGCAAAAGACTATTTTGACTACCTCGTGCAATTCTTGAAAAATAAATACAACATAGATGATCCACACGAAAAACTCAAGGCAATAGAGGAGTTAAAACCCATTCTGAACAGTATCTTTGACCCCGTTGTTAAAGCTGGCTACATCACAAAAGCCTCAAAAATTTTCAATGTATCCGAAAAAGCATTTCTGGTAAAAAACAGCTCCTTTGACTATTTATCGTCCATAACCATGGAGGATGCTCTTTTGAGTATACTTCTTAAAGATATAGAGCTCTTGTCATGGATAGACGATTTTGAAGAGTTTTCGGAGAATTTTGATGGGGAGAGAAAGAACATCTACCTTAAACTTGTTAATGTTTACTTAAGTGGGGAAAGGCTCGATTTGGAAACATTAAAAAATGAGCTTTCTGAGGGTGAAATAAAACTCGTGTACAAACTACTCTCACTTCCACAAACAGATATTGAGGAGCGATATGAAAGGAGAAAGGTGTTGCTATACCTTATAGCTCAGTTTAAAATAAGGAGGCTTAAGAAAAGGCTATTGCTCTTAAAGGAATTGTTAAAAAAGGAGCAAAATGAGAATTATATAAGAGAATACAACAAAACCTTTAGCGAAATAAGAAAGATAATAAATGATTGGCCAGTTGGTTAACTTCCTTCTAAATGCCATCGGATATGGTGGTTATACAGGTATATTTCTGCTCATGCTTTTAGAGAGTTCTTTTTTTCCGTTTCCCAGTGAGGTTGTTGTTCCTCCTGCTGCTTACCTTGCAAGTAAGGGTAAAATGAATGTGTATTTTGTTGTTATTTTCGCCACACTGGGCAGTTTAACAGGCGCATGGCTAAACTATTTAATATCAGAAAAATTGGGCTACCCTTTTTTAGTAAAATATGGAAAATACTTCCTTTTAAGCAAAAAAAACTTAGATAGAGTCTGTAAATTCTTCGAGAAACATGGTGAGATAAGCACATTCATAGGAAGGCTGCTTCCGGGGATTAGACAGTATATATCTCTGCCTGCAGGAATGTCCAGAATGAACCCAATAACTTTTACTATATTTACTGCACTTGGAGCTCTAATCTGGGTTTCTATACTTGCGTTTATTGGATACAGCGTTGGAAACAACATGGAACTTGTAAAAAGAATGGTAAACAGGTCTTATGTTTATATATTAATCTTCAGCACTATATTGATTTTTATCTATATAAAACTAAGAAGGAGAAAGATGTGATTGGTGAATTTAGACGAGTTGGGAACCTACTATTCCTGTCACACCTTGTTGATATATCAAGTGGCAATATGAGTGTAAGGGTGAAAGATGGCGTTTGGATAACAAAGAGTGGAAGAAGTCTATACAACTTAAGGGGTAAGGATATAGTAAAAATTGGCTTTGAAAGAGATATTAGGTGGGATGCAGCATCAAGCGAGGTTGAGATACACATAAATATCTACAATAACATTCCAGAAGCAAAAGCTATAGTTCACGCACATCCTGAGTCTGCAGTGCTTCTCTCCCTGCTGGATTTCAAAACAATTGAACCGTTGGATTATGAGGGATTTTTATTCCTAAAAACTGTGGATGTTATCGATGTACCATACAACATGTGGAAGAGAGCAAAAGATGCAATAACGGAATATTTCAAAAACAGCGACAAAACCATTGTGGTGGCTAAGGGGCATGGGGTCTTTGCATATTCTGACACCCTGTTTAAAGCTGCACAGTTGATTTCAGCGTTAGAAAACTCATCCAAACTCCTGTTGGGGGTAAATTATGGAAGAAAAGATTAAAAGCGTTGCAGAAAGGATTAAGAAATCAAATAAATTGACTGTACTGACAGGAGCTGGTATTTCCAAAGCAAGTGGAATACCAACATTCAGGGGTAAAGACGGCCTCTGGAACAAGTACTCACCGAGTGAGCTTGCTACCTATCAGGCGTTTTCAAAGAACCCAAAGCTGGTCTGGTCGTGGTACAACTATAGAAGAAAAATCATCAAATCAGCCAAGCCCAACGCAGCCCACTATGCAATATATGAACTTGAGAAAATATTTAAGGATAATTTCACATTAATAACCCAAAACATCGACTCGCTCCACAGAAGAGCTGGCAATAAAAATATCCTTGAACTCCATGGCAATATATTTCAGACAAAGTGCTTGATATGCGATAAAGTCTATTTCGACGATAAAATATACGAAGAAGAGGAGTTGCCGCCAAGGTGCAGGTTTTGCGGTGGTAAGACAAGACCCAATGTTGTCTGGTTCGGGGAGAATTTAGACAGAAACATTTTAGATGCGGCTATGGCAGCCTCCGCTCAATGCGACCTGTTCCTATGCGTTGGAACAAGCGGGGTTGTTCAGCCAGCGGCAAGCTTACCAAAGATTGCGGCTGACATCAGGGCTTATGTGGTTGAAATAAATGTCGAATATTCAGGCGTATCAATATACGCTGATGAGGTTATAATCGCGAAAGCCGAAGAGGTCTTACCAAGGATTGTTGACCTTGTTAAAGATTAAAAAATGATGTATCATTCGGCATGTTAGAGTGTTCAGGTTTAACCAAGAGTTATAAAAAGAAAATAGCAGTTAGCGGTGTTAGCCTAAATGTGAAAGAGGGAGAGATTGTGGGACTTTTGGGGCCAAACGGCGCCGGCAAAACAACAACATTCTACATGATAGCAGGTCTTATAAAACCTGACAAAGGCAAAATAACCATGGACGGTGAGGATATTACACACCTTCCCATGTACAAGAGGGCAAAAAAGGGGCTTTCCTACCTCCCACAGGAACCCTCAATCTTCAGGGGGATGAGCGTAGAGGATAACATATACTCCATTTTAGAATTTCTATACAAAGACGAGAAAACGCGCAAGCTAATCCTTGAAAAGCTGCTTGAAGACTTAAACATAGCACATATAAGAAAAACCCAGGCGTATGCGGTTAGCGGGGGTGAGAGGAGAAGGGTTGAAGTGGCGCGGGCACTGGCAACCAAACCAAAATTCATCTTGTTGGATGAACCGTTCTCTGGCATAGACCCCATAATAGTTGAAGAGTTAAAAACGATAATAAAGGGATTGAAAAAACGGAATATTGGTATAATTATTACCGACCACAATGTCAGAGAGATTTTAGACATTGTGGATAGAGCTTATCTTCTATTTGACGGTAAAATCATAAAACATGGAACACCGGATGAGCTCATCAAGGATGAACAGGTAATAGATATGTATCTGGGCAAGAGATTCTGTCTATGATAGATTTAAGGCAGACACTTGAGACAAACTTAGGTCTTATACTCACCCCAAAGATAGATCTGTCGTTGAAGATTTTAGCGATGAATATTGTGGAGATAGAGCAACAGATTAAAGAAATTGCAGAGTCAAATCCCCTTGTTAAGATTGACGATAATACAATAATCAAAAAGCAACCGATGGTTGAGGATAAGACAAAAGAGCTTGATGAGGCATTCAGAGAGAAATTTTCAGCCGAAGAGAGCGTTTCAGACATAATTGAAGCAACAATTCAAACGCTTGAAAGTCTGCAAAATTCCCTTTTGAAACAACTAAAATATGAAATGGATTTAGATGAAGTGGAAGATGAAATAGCAAGGCAAATAGTTTTTAATCTGGATGAAAAAGGCTTTTTGAGCGTAGAGCCAGAAAGGATAGCAGAGGAACTTTCAGTGCCCATAAACAGGGTTGAAACCATAAGAAAAAAGATAATGAGCCTGGAGCCCATTGGGTGTGGGGCACTCTCCTCAAAGGAGTTTATTATTTTACAGGCTACTTTAGAGGATAGAGAACTTGGAGAAGTGGTAGAAAGGGTATTGAGGTCAATAGAGGAGACAAATAGATACGATATAAAAAAGATTAAAAAGCTTTCAAACCTTGACGACAGAACATTCGATGAGGTATGGAGTAAAATTAAAAGCTATATGCTCTCCCCCCTTGAAAACTACCAAATACATGAGGGCAACACCTATATTCAGCCAGATGTCTATGTAAAAAAGATTGAGGGAAAGCTTGTGGCAATACTTGAAGACAGGTATTTGAACACGGTTTCTATAGATGAAGAGGTGGTTAAGCGCTACCTGAAAGACCAGTCAGCCAAGGAGTATGTCAAAGAAAAGTACAGGCAGGTAAAAGAGCTTCTACTTGCAATATCAAATAGAAATAAAACCCTTCTAAAAACGGTAAATATAATCCTTGAAAAGCAGAGAAGGTTTTTTGAGGACGGCACACTTATGCCTCTAACACGCAAAGAGATAGCAGAAATGCTGAACTTTAATGTTTCAACTATAACAAGAGCTGTTGCAAATAAATATATGGAGTATGAAGGAAAGATTATTCCCTTAAGCAAGATGTTTACAAGCGGTCTGTCGGAGAACATCTCCAAGGAGTATGTGAAATCCCTCATTCAGGAGATAATCAACAATGAGAATAAACAGAACCCTTTGAGCGACGACCAGATAAGGGAGAGGCTGGCAAAGAGAAATATCGAACTTACACGGAGAACTGTTACTAAATATAGAAAAGAGATGAATATTCCAAGCAGCAGAGAGAGAAGATGGCAAGGTTTAAATCAGCGATAATGACACTCCTTTCTTCCAAAGATTATACACCTTTAAATGCTGTTGAGTTGAGAAAAACCCTTGGCATACCAAAGAGACAAAAAGGGGCGTTCTACAAGGAGTTAAGAAAGCTAAGAAAAGAGGGAAAAATAAAGAAAATCTCAAACAGCAGATACATTATAGCCAAGCCAAAAATAGCAAAAATACCAATACTGAGCGGAATATTGACCATAAAAGATGGGGTTTACTTTTTGAGCGGAGAAGAGGGAGAGGTAAGACTGCCAAACCTGATAAACCCTGTGCATGCCCTTGAGGGTGATGAGGTTGTTGTAAAGGTAGAAAAAAGAAGGATTGGCATAACATCCCGTGTAGTAAAGATAAAAAAGAGGAGTGTCAGGGATGTTATTGGGTACCTTGTTAAAACCCGAAGAGGTTGGATAGTGGCTCCCATTGAAAGAAAAATACCATTTGTAGTCAGTGTGAAAGCAGAGGATAAAAGCGTAAAAGAGGGTTGGCTTGTCTTATCAAGAATAACCTCTATGGGAGAAAGGAAAAATACTGTACTTGGTGAAATAAAAAAAATATATGGAAACCCATTTAATATGGAGATAGACAAAGAGGTTGTTATAGATAGATACAACCTACCCCATCAATTTTCTGAAGCTGTAGAAAAAGAGATTGAAAGGATAAAGGAACCAGATATAGACGATTTCAAAGGAAGGGTTGATTTTAGGGCTTTACCCACAATAACCATAGACGGAGCAGATGCCCGTGATTTCGACGACGCTGTGGATATTGAGGAGAAAGAAGATGGGTTTAGACTGTATGTTCATATTGCCGATGTCTCCCACTATGTGAAGGAGGGGACAGAGACAGATAGAGAAGCGCTCAAGAGAGGTTTTAGCGTTTACTTTCCAGAGGGCGTTATACCCATGCTCCCGTTTGCCTTGTCCAACAATATATGCTCCCTTGTACCAGATAAAGATAGATTAACTGTAAGTGTGATTATGGATATTTCTAAAAGAGGTTCGATTAAGCGGTATAAGATAAAAAAGAGCGTAATAAGAAACAAAAACAGAATGACCTATGAGGAAGTCCAATCGATAATAGATGGAGATAAAAGTGAAGAGGAAAACTTAACAAAAATCTTGAAAACAATGGAGAAGCTTGCAAAAATCCTAAGAAAAAGAAGATTTAAGAAGGGAAGTCTCGATTTAGATATACCAGAACCTTATATAGTTTTAGAGGATAACAGAATTACCGAAATAAAAGAGAGACCGAGGTTGTTTTCCCATTCCATCATTGAGGAGTTTATGCTTGCAGCCAACCTATGCGTGGCAGACTACCTAAAAAAGCATTATGAAACATTCATAAGGAGAGTTCACGAAGACCCAGACCCTGTCAAACTGATGGTTCTTTTTGCCTATCTGAGAAAAATGGGAATTAGATTTGAATTAAAAGAGGAGTTAACCTCAAAAGATTTACAAAAGGTTTTGGATACTGTTAAAGACGAAAAGAAAAAACAGATAGTATCACAGATGCTCTTGCGCTCACTAAAAAGAGCAGAGTATTCTACACAAAATAAGAGGCATTTCGCTCTGAACTTTGATAACTACACCCACTTTACATCACCTATAAGGAGATATCCAGATTTGGTTGTCCACAGGATGGTCAAAAACATAATAGATAGGGAAAAAAAAGAGTTTAATAATCTAAAAGAGGTTGTGCAGACCGTCAAGAACAGGGAGCTTATCACTGAAAATGCCATGTTTTACATGAACGACATCAAAGCGGCTCAGTTTATGAAAGAGAGGGTTGGGGAAACTTTCTCTGGCACAATTACAACCATAATACCCAACGGTTTCTTCGTTAGACTAAAAGAACACTTTGTTGAGGGATTTGTCCCAGCCAATTTACTAAAAGATGACTACTATCAATACATCGAATCCATGTATGCAATGGTAGGAAAGAGAAAAAGAAGGGTTTTTAAGCTTGGGGACGAAGTTAAAGTTATGGCTGTTTCGGTTGATAAATTTGCAGGTGAAATTGACTTCACGGTGGTATAATGGCTCTTGTTAGTATAGGGTTCGGGAATTTCATAAACAAGGATAGGATTGTAGCTATAGTCAATCCCTCTTCATCCCCCATAAGAAGGCTAAAAGATACACTTGAGAAAGAGGGGAAAGTTATTGATGCAACACAGGGGAGAAAAACCAGGGCTGTAATTATAACCGATTCAGGACACATAGTTCTATCTGGAATTGCAGTTAGTACCCTGGCTGAGAGGGTCAACCAATGAAGGGTGTTGTTTTTGTAATATCATCTCCAACGGGAGCTGGCAAGACAACACTGTGTGAGATTATACAAAAGAGAAGAAACGATGTGGAGAGGGTTATCACTCATACAACAAGAAAACCAAGAGAAGGTGAAAAAAACGGTGTGGACTATTACTTCGTTGATAGAGAAACATTTGAAGAGATGATAAAGAGAGGCGAATTTGTAGAGTACGCTGTTGTCCATAACAACTTTTACGGAACAAGTAAGAAAGCATTAAACGATGTAGTTGAAAGCGGTAAAAACCCACTGCTTGCTATTGATGTTCAGGGCGCAAAAAATATAATGGATTGGATTGACAGGGTTGTGAGTGTTTTCATTCTTCCACCATCTTTTGAAGAGTGGCTTAAAAGACTTGAGAGGGATAGAGAAAGGGATAACATCAACATAAGGCTAAAGACAGCAATAAAAGAGCTTTCAGCGATTGGCTTATTTGACTATTGTATTGTAAACAATGAACTTGAAAACTCGGTAAACAAACTAAACAGCATAATAGACTCATCACTTATTAAGGTATCGTTTTTTGGTGAGCGTTTCCAGAAGCTTGCCGAGGAGTTACGGTTAAAAACTAAAGAATTCTTGGAGGTAAAAGATGGAAAAACTGTTCATGTCTAAGGTGATAAACGATGCTTTGAAGTTCTTTGACAACAGATATGAACTTGTAAGGGCTGCAGCACTGAGGGCAAATTCGTTGTTGAGAGGTGATAAACCTTTGATTGACGAGAAGATAGCCAAACAGCACAAATACACCGTTATTAGCCTTTTGGAGATTAAAGAGGGGTTGTGGACCAAAAAATAGACCAGTCGGTCGAGAGGCTTTATGAGGATTTTAAAAAGCATATTGAAATCAAATATGACGAAGAGAGACTGGATAAGGCGTTTCTTTTTGCGTATGACAAACATAAATCCCAGAAGAGAGCTTCCGGTGAAAGCTACATTACACACCCCATCGAAGTAGCAAAGATAGTAAGTCAATTTTACTTGGATGAGAACTCCTTAATAGCTGCACTTCTTCACGATGTCTTAGAGGATACAGAAACAGAAGAAGATGAGATAAGGTCTATTTTTGGGGATGATGTTCTCTTTCTCGTCAAAGCTCTAACAAAAATAAGCAAAATTAAATACAAAACCACAGAGGAAAATCAAGCCGACAACTTCAGAAAGATGATTGTCGCCATGGCAAGCGATTTGAGGGTCATCCTGATAAAGCTTGCCGACAGACTCCACAACATGAGAACCATATGCTACTTGAACGAGGAAAAACAGAAAAGAATAGCGAGGGAGACACTGGACATCTATGCCCCCATTGCGCACAGGCTTGGAATTTACTGGCTTAAATCAGAGCTTGAGGACTTAAGCTTTAAATATCTCTACCCCGAGGAATATGAAAAAATAGAAAAAAAGGTCAATGAGATAATTCAGAAAAAGAGAGAAATAATCAAATTTATAGAGAATAAGATTAAGCAAGATATGGAAGATGCTGGCATCAACTGCGAAGTCAAAGGAAGGGTAAAACACCTGTACAGCATATTCACAAAAATGCAGAGAAAGGGTGTGGATTTTGACGGCATCCACGACCTTCTCGCCGTTAGAATAATAACGGACACAGAGAAGGATTGCTACTCTGCCCTCGGAATAATACACAAAAACTATAAACCACTTCCAGGAAGGTTCAAAGACTATATTGCTCTACCCAAGCCAAACATGTATCAATCTCTCCACACCACTGTCTTTGGACCAAGCGATACCGTGGTTGAAATTCAAATCAGAACCAAAAAGATGCATGAAATCGCAGAGGAGGGTATCGCAGCTCACTACAAGTACAAAGAGCAAAAAATTAGCATAATAGACAAATACGACCAGCAATTTATATGGTTAAGGCACCTTCTTCAGTGGCAAAAAGAGGTTAAAAATCCCAAAGAGTTTTTAAACACGATAAAAATAGACCTGTTCAGGGGAGAGGTATATGTATTTACACCTGCTGGAGATTTAAAGGTTTTACCGAGGGGTGCAACACCTGTGGACTTTGCCTACGCCATCCACACAGAGGTGGGAAATAGGTGTGTTGGAGCTAAAGTAAACGGTAGGATCGTACCGCTTGACTACAAACTCAACAATGGAGATATTGTTGAGATTTTTACCCAAGCAAAGCACACCCCTTCCAAAGATTGGCTTAAGTTCGTCGTAACAAGCAAAGCAAGAAGCAAGATTAAACAGAAAGTAAGGGAGAGAGAGAAAAAAGAGGCTGCAGAAATAGGAAAAGGGATGCTTTCAAGGGAGCTTGCAAAGATTAACAAATCATTTCAGAACTTCCTTAAAGAGGAAAAACTTCCCGAGATTTTAACTTCGCTGGGTTGCAATACGATTGATGAGTTGTTTGAGAAAATAGGATTCTTAAAGATTCATCCATCCAATGTTGTAAACAAAATATACCCTACGCAAAAGAAGAAAACCACGAAAACAACAGAGAAAAAAGAAATCTACAAAGTGAAAGTAGATGGGATAGATGACATAGTGGTTAGAGTTGCAAAGTGCTGCAACCCAGTGGTAGGTGATGATATAGTTGGCTATGTAACAAGAAACAGAGGCATAATCATACACAGGGTTGACTGTGAAAACATCTCTAAAATAGGTTACGACAACGATAGGTTAATAGAGGTTGAATGGGAAAGTGGTATAAAACAAAACATGCCTGTAAAACTAAAAATAAAGGTTCAAAATGCGATGGGCATACTTGCCCGCATAACGAATATACTGTATGAAATGGAGATAAACCTGACAAATCTGAAGATAATATTTCTTGACAAATCGCATGAAAAGGTTCTAATTGATATAGACATCGAGGTATCGTCGAGGTTTGAGCTTGAAAAGCTAATCGGAAAACTCAAAAAAATAGAAGAAGTGATAGATATTGAGCGCGGTAAACCTTACTATAAAAATCTTAAAAAAAGTAGAAGGTGAGAAAGATGTTAAAGAAAATTATCAATTATTTTTCTAACGATCTTGCCATAGACCTTGGAACGGCAAATACCCTTGTATATGTCAAGTCAAAGGGAATTGTACTGAACGAGCCCAGCGTGGTAGCAGTCAAAACGGATGCAAAGAAAGGCAAAAAAATCCTGAGCGTGGGAAAAGAGGCAAAAGAGATGGTGGGCAGAACTCCAGGCAATATAGAGGCTATAAAGCCACTTAAGGACGGCGTTATAGCAGACTTTGAAGTAACGGAAAGAATGTTAAGATACTTCATTAAAAAATCCAAAGGAAGAAGGGGTATTTTCAAGCCAAGGATAATAATAGCTGTTCCCCATGGAATTACCCAGGTTGAAAAAAAGGCAGTTAAAGAGTCAGCGATAGATGCGGGGGCAAGAGAGGTTTATTTGGTTGAAGAGCCAATGGCAGCAGCAATAGGTTCAGGACTGCCCGTTCAGGATGCCGTTGGAAGTATGGTTGTGGATATTGGTGGTGGAACAACAGAGGTTGCCGTTATATCTTTAGGCGGCATCGTCCACAGTGTTTCTGTTAGGGTTGGTGGAGATAAAATGGACACCTCGATCGTAAATTACATAAAGAAACAGTACAGTATTCTTATAGGAGAAAGCACTGCAGAATCGATAAAGATTAAATACGGAAGTGCCTATCCACAGGAAGATGATAGTGATAGCGAAAGAATCCTGGTAAAGGGTATAGACCTGATTACAGGCGTCCCAACATCTATTGAGATAACAAGGGAAGAGATCAGAAAAGCTATGAAAGACCCTGTAAGTGTAATAGTTACAAGCGTAAAAGACGCACTGGAAAAGACACCACCAGAGCTTGCAAGCGATATAGTTGACAACGGCATTATGCTAACAGGCGGAGGTGCACTGCTTAAAGGACTTGACAAACTCATACATAAGGAAACTGGCTTACCCGTGATGGTTCACGAGGAAGCGCTTTTTGCCGTGGTCAAAGGCGTTGGAATGGTCCTGGATAATATAGATCTGCTTGGTGAAGTTGCTATCGATTGATTAAATGAAAGCTTTTTTAATATACCTTGTCCTTGCAATCTTCATTAACATTATTGCAAGCAGTATGCCCTCTCTTATTAAAGTAGCCAAAAATCATGTGGAAAATTTAATAGTATTTGCATCCTATCCAGCAACCAAAATTCTAACATCCACGCAGAGCCTTATAAATAGCTACATACTACTTGTTGATGCACAAAAGGAAAACAGAACTTTAAAAAAGAAATTGGCAATGTGCAAAATCTACAATAACATGCTGAAAAAAGAGGTAAGCGAAAAGCATAAAGATACCTTCAGGCTTCTACAAGCCCCTTTCACATTTAAAGGCAACTTTAAAACAGACAGGATATACCTAAGGCTGACCAAAGAGTTAAACCTGAAAGGTGATAGCTGTGCCGTACTTTCAAACAAATTAAGTCTGATTGGAATTATAGATAAAAAAACGGGCAAAAACACTTACACAGCCAAAACTGTTTTCAATCCGTCTTTTGTTGCAGATGTGTTTATTTTATCGGAAAACAAACGATTTAAAGCGCTATTTCTTGGAAATCCATTTTTGCCAAAGGTAGAATTTTTAGACCCCAATGTTCAGGTCAAGGCAGGTGATAAAGTCTATACGAGTGGGGATTTTGGCGTTTATCCACCCGGTCTCTATATCGGTAAGGTATCATCTGTTAAAGATGTCAACGGATACTATAAGCTCGCCTACATAAACATAGACAGAGACTTTTTCAATAGCTGGAAGGTGTTTGTTCTATGCAAAGAAAAATAGGCAAAGCTACTGTACTTGCTGGATTGTTATTCTTTTTATCTGTTGAATTTTCAGAGATCGTAAACTTTGTTTATGTTTTACCTTACAGTTTACCACTCTTCTTATTTCTCTCATCATCCGAGACCGAGCTTCACCCCGTAAAGCTTAACTACTCCATACCCTTTCTGTTTGGGCTGGCCAGTGATTTTTTGGTTTTTAAAAACACCTTTATTCTCTGCCTCGTATTTCCCCTTGCTTCATACCTGATTGGCTACTTGGTAATAAAATTAAAAATCTCCAAACAACCTATATATTTTGTAGTAAACATTGTATATGCCATATTTATATATCTTTTGGGCTTTCCTGCCTGGGTTAGCCTTTTTGTTCTGGGCTCTGGCTTCCTATCATGGCAGTTGTTCTCGCTAATTTGTAGCAAGCTCTTAATCGGCAAAGAGAATGGCAAGACGTGATAAATACATTTTAAAGAGCGAGTATGCTTTAAAAAATCTAAAGCACATATCGGCAGTTATAGTTGTATCTTTCACAATACTTATTCTCAGACTCCTTTACCTTCAGGTGGCAAAACACAGCTACTTCTTGCAGCTCTCAAAGAGAAACACAATAAGGCTTTTAAGAACAATTGCTCCGAGGGGAGATATTATAACTGCAGACGGTGTATACTATGCAAAGAACAAACCATCTTTTTCGGTTTATCTATTTAAAACGAAAAAGATAACAAAAAAGTATTTAAATGAGCTGGGCAAACTGCTTAATATGGATGAGGAAAGTTTGGAGGACAAACTTAAGGTTTCACCCCTATACAGTTCTGTTTTGATAAAAAGTGGTATAAGCAGAAAAACAGTTTTTGAGCTTTTATTTTCAGACAAGCTAAGTCCCTATATTAATATTTCCGTAACACCCAAAAGGTTTTATCCAAACGATGCGGTCTCCCATGCCAACATAGTGGGTTATATAAGTGAGGTATCACTGAAAGATTTAAAAAGAGACCCATATCTGCATGTAGGAGACTATATAGGGAGAAAGGGCATAGAGGAGAAGTACGATAAAGCTTTAAGGGGAAAGAGTGGTCTTAAAGAGATAGAAGT
>WFQQ01000064.1 GCA_015486965.1 Desulfurellaceae bacterium | reverse complement strand
AGCTTAAATAAGTGTTTATGTATTATGCTGGTCTATTCATTAGCGGGTGAACTCATATTGGGAAGCCGTTTTAAGAGGCTTTCCGATAAATACCTTTCAAATGTTTGCAGGATTTACAGGGAGCAGAACATAGATTTTGAACCGTCCTGGTTTTCGATTTTTTATCTGTTAGATAGGTACAATCAGATTACCATCACCGATATCTCCCAGATGCTGGATTTAACCCAATCTGCCATCAGCCAGATGGTATCTACCCTTGAGTCTAAAAACCTTGTTAAAGTTGAGGTTCACAGTAAAGATAAAAGGGTGCGGGTTGTCAGTTTTACAGAGAAAGGCAAAGAGTTGCTGGCATCGGTTAAGCCTATCTGGAAATTGATAAAGTCCAAGATGAGAGAGATGCTGGATGAGGGGGATAACTCAAAATATCTTCTTGATGCTTTGGAAGAGGTAGAGGTTTCCTTTGAGAGAAAATCGCTTGCTGAGAGGGTGCTTGAGAGTTTAAGAGAGGGTGGCTATTTTTTTGTGAAGTACCGAGAGGATTACTATCTACCCTTGAAGAGGATTATCTTTGAGTGGATGTTCAATTTTGGCATTCCTGATAGTGGCATTGTAAATTCTTTTAAAAATACAGTTGAAAGAAACAGGAATAGGATTCTGCTTGCCGTTAAGGATAGAGAGGTCGTGGCGTCTGTTTTTGGTTTCGAAAAAGAGGTTGATGGAAGTGTCTGTGTTGTATGTGATAGAGAAGATATAGACAATAGGGTTGCTCGTGGTTTGCTCTCAAAGTTTTTTGAGGCATGTGAGAGACCGGATAAGGTTTATTTTGATGCGGACAAGCCGATGATAGAGGATTTTTTAAAGAAACGGGGGTTTAAAAAGACAAAGATTGTTGAAAAGGACGATGTTGACAAAAAACTTGCAATTTTTGAGGCTGTTTGATGGAAGTTTTTAAATATGGCAGTCAAAAACTTACAGTAGGGAAGTTGATAGATATTGCTTCTAAAAAAAGTGGAGCTTTATTGGATCATTCGGCGAGAGCAAGAATAAAAGGCTCTTTTGATGTAGTGAGGGCAATTCTTAAAAAGGGTGAGCCCGTTTACGGTGTTAATACGGGTTTCGGAAGTCTTTGCAGAACCGTTATTCCACGGGAGAAGACAGATGAGCTTCAGATAAACCTTCTAAAAAGCCATGCATGTGGTGTTGGTGAGCCTGTGGAGCCGCTTATCGTTAAGATGATGCTGATTTCAAAGGTCCACTCACTCTCTTTGGGCTATTCTGGCGTCTCTTTAGAGACCGTTGAAAGGATTATCTGGCATATAGAAAACGATTGCCTGCCTTATGTTCCAAGCAAGGGTTCTGTGGGTGCAAGTGGTGATTTGGCACCTTTAGCTCATCTATTTTTGCCATTAATTGGTATGGGTAAGGTGTTTTATAAAGGCGAGTTGCTTGAGGCAGGTGAGGCGTTGAAAAGGGAGGGATTGAAGCCCATTAAACTCCATCCTAAAGAGGGGCTTGCTCTAATAAATGGAACACAGTTTATTTCAGCCTATGCAGCGTTTGGTTTGTATAGGTTTAAGAGATATTTAGATTTTGCAGATGTTATATCTGCCATGACAATAGAGGCTCTGAAGGGCTCTTTAAGGCCTTTTGATCCAAGATTGCACGCTTTGAGACCTTACGATGGAACGGTTTATGTTGCGCAAAGAATCTGGTCAACTCTTAAAGATTCTGAGATTGTGAGGTCACATGTGCATTGCAACAAGGTTCAAGACCCATACTCACTGCGGTGCATTCCCCAGATTTACGGTGCAGCACGGGAGGCGTTTTTGAAACTTAAAAGTACACTTGAGGTTGAGCTCAACTCTGTTGTGGATAATCCTGTAGTAATTGATGAGGATACGGTAATCAGTGGTGGGAATTTTCATGGTGAGCCGTTGGCTTTACCTTTAGATTATGCGGCTTTGGCTGTAAGTGAAATGAGCAATGTGTCCGATAGAAGGGTTTATTTACTACTTGCCGGCGATGGTGATGAGCTTCCAAAGATGTTGTTGAAAGAGGTGGGTATTAATTCGGGCTTTATGATAACACAGTATTTGACAGCGGCATTGGCAAGTGAAAATAAAACACTATCCTTTCCCGCAAGTGCCGACAGTATTCCTACATCTTTAGGACAGGAAGACCATGTGAGCATGGGATCTATCTCTGCAAGAAAGTTCAATACTATCTTGGATAATTTGAGCTATGTTTTATCCGTTGAACTCTTGCTTGCCGCACAGGCGCTTGAGTTTAGAAGGCCTTTAAAATCCACAGAGACTGTTGAGTTTCTCCACGATGAGGTCAGGAAAAGGGTAAGCTTTGCCGAAGGTGATAGGGTGTTTTCAGAAGACATTGAGGCAGTTCATGAATTGGTTGAGAATAATGGTTTAATAGAAAAAATTAACGCTCAAATCGAAGTGGATAACGCTTTAAAAGAGAAGTTTGAATTGTAGTGAGGTGAAACATGTATAAGCCACTTGGTTATCGATGGAGTGGCAGGGTGGATGGAGATAAAGAGGAGCAGTTGAGGTGGCATCAGGTAGTCGAGTATATCGACCTTGAGAGGGTTTCAGATGTAAAGCCCGGTATTTGCATAATCGGTTTTAAAAGTGATGAGGGTGTTAAAAGGAACAAGGGCAGGGCGGGAGCAAAAGAAGCACCAGATGAAATTAGAAAGCATCTTTTTTCACTACCATGGCACTTCGGCAGTGTGGCACTTTATGATGCCGGTGATGTTGAATGCTTAGGGGATTTGGAGCTTGCCCAGGATGAGCTTAAAAGCCTTGTTTCTGTGATACATGGAAAAAAGTTTTTTCCCATAATTCTTGGCGGTGGACATGAGGTTGCCTATCCTTCGATTAAGGGCTTTTATGAAAACAGAGGCAAAATTCCATCCATTGTGAATTTTGACGCCCATTTCGATATGAGGGACTATAGCAGTGGACCTACAAGCGGGACATCGTTCAGGCAAATAGGCGATTTTTGTAAAACAAGGGGTGAAAAGTTCAAATATTGTTGTGTGGGCATTCAGAAAGCCTCAAATACAAAAGAGTTGTTTGATGTGGCAAAGGAGTTCGGTGCAAAATGGATAGACATTGAGATGATAAGATTTAACCCAAAGAGGGCTCTGGCTGAGTTGAGTGCATTCTTAGATGAATCTATGGATGTTCATTTGACTATATGCTCAGATGTGTTTGCCGAATACTTGGCCCCTGGTGTGAGTGCGCCTCAGCCATTTGGATTGCAGTTAACGGAGTTTTTAAATTTGTTCTACTTGGTAGTGAACAGTGGAAAGCTCACCGGTTTCGATATAGCAGAGGTTTCGCCACCGTTGGATGAAGGTTTTAGGACATCCAACCTTGCTGCCCGTATAGTTTTTAAAGTGGTCGAGGCGGTTTGTTTAACCAAATTTAAAGACCTATTGTGAGAAGGAGGTTGGGCATGAAGTGGAAGGGTTTGGTTCTATCTGTTGTTGCACTGTTTTTGTTTAGTTTAACCTCATGGGCGGGTGGTGTTATAAAAATTGGTTTCTTTGCACCATTAACAGGATTTGCTGCTGCTGATGGAGCATCAGCCAAACACGGTGCCATGCTTGCCGTTCAGAAAATCAACGCAAGCGGTGGTATTTTGGGCAAAAAGATTAAACTGATAGTTTATGATGATGCCGTAAGCTCCCAGCAGGCGGTTGCCATTGCAAGGAAACTCATTCAGGAGGATAGGGTTGTTGGTGTCGTTAGTGGCTCTTATTCAACGCCTACAAGGGCTTCTGCTCCGATTTATCAGAGATACCATATTCCGCTTGTAGTGGCCTATGCTACGCATCCTGACATTACAAAGGCTGGAAACTATGTGTTTAGGGTTGGATTTCTGGCTAAAGTAGAAGGCAGAGCAGGTGGCTATGTTGCAACGAAGATGTTGCATGCCAAAAGGATTGCTGTATTAACAATGGACAACGACTTCGGTAGGGCTTTATCTGATGGCTTTGTCAATGAGGCAAAGAAAAACGGTGCAAAGATTGTTGCAAATTTGAGTTTTGCTTTGGGTGAGAAAGACATGACGCCTTTCCTTACGAAGATTAAAGCTCTTCATCCCGATTTGATTTACTGCACAGGTTATTACTCAGAGGGTGCTTTAACTGTAAAACAGGCAAAGCAGTTGGGCATAAAGGCTCAGCTTTTGGGTCAGGAAGGTTTTGACTCGCCAATGTTCTTGAAAATCGCAGGCGATGCGGCGAATGGAACAATTATAACCACAGATTTGAACAGGGATTCAAAAAGACCCATCGTTAGGTGGTTTATAAGCCAGTATAGAAAGCAGTTTAAGATGGAACCGGACATGGTTGGTGCGTCGAGCTTTGATGCTGTTTACATTTTAGCTGAGGCTATAAAGAAAGCGGGAAGTACGAACCCTGCTAAAATCAGATATGCGCTTGCACATATTAAGGATTTCAACGGTGTTACGGGCAAAATCAAAGGATTCACAAAGAAGGGAGAGGTCATTAAACCTGTAATTCTACAGAAGGTTGTGGATGGTCAGTTTAGGTATTTCGGTGTTGTGGATAAACCGAGTATAATTACGCCAAGCGAGTAAATTTATGAGGGGCTTTTCAAAAGCCCCTTTTTTCCAAAGTCAAGGAGGCAAAAGATGAGTGCTGTAATAAGGGTGAGTTTACCGGATGAGTTGCCTGAGTATCCAAAGTTTGTTGAAGGTATAAGAAGAGCACCAGCAAGGCTTTTTAACTTGAATGAATATCAGACAAAACTCGCGCTGAAAAATGCTTTGAGATATGTACCTAAGCATCTGCATGAGAAATTGGCGCCAGAGTTTCTGGATGAGCTTTTGACAAGGGGTAGGATATATGCCTATAGATACAGGCCTTACGGCAGGATTTGGGGAAAACCCATTGATGAATATGAAGGCAATACGCTGGAAGGCAAAGCTTTTCAGGTTATGATAGACAATAACCTCGATTTTGAGGTGGCTCTATATCCTTATGAACTCGTCACCTACGGTGAAACGGGTCAGGTATTCCAGAATTGGATGCAGTATAGGTTGGTTAAAAAGTACCTGCAAATAATGACAGATGAACAGACGCTTGTTGTTATGAGTGGCCATCCGTTGGGTCTTTTTCCATCTCATAAGGAAGCTCCAAGGGTGATAAACACAAACTCCATGATGGTTGGCATGTTTGACAACCCGGATGATTGGCATATAGCCGCACAGCTCGGTGTTGCAAACTATGGCCAGATGACAGCGGGTGGCTGGATGTATATCGGTCCACAGGGCATAGTTCACGGAACATACATTACGATCTTGAATGCTGCAAGGCTGTTTTTGGGCGTACCATGGGATCAAGACTTAAGGGGTCATCTGTTTGTAAGCTCGGGGCTTGGTGGCATGAGCGGTGCACAGGCTAAGGCTATAGAGATTGCAGGCGGCGTTGGCATTATAGCCGAGGTGGATTATTCGAGGATTGAGACAAGGAAGAACCAGGGATGGGTGAGCAAGGTTACGGATAGCTTAAAAGATGCGTTTGATATGGCAGGTGAGTATTTGGAGGCTAAAAAGCCCATCTCGATTGCATATCACGGGAATGTGGTTGACTTGCTTGAATATATGGTTGAAAACAACATAAAGCCTGAACTTATAAGCGACCAGACATCGTGCCATGTGCCGTATGATGGTGGGTATATTCCTCAGGGTTTGACTTTGGATGAGGCACGCAGGATGATTAAGGAAAACCATCCGCTGTTTGTTGAGTATGTAAACAAATCTTTGAGGAAACACTTTGAACTGATAAAGACACTCCATGCAAGGGGCGGATACTTCTGGGATTACGGCAATAGTTTCTTAAAGGCTGTTTACGATGCGGGTGTGAAAGAGGTTGCAAAAAACGGTGAGACGACCGATGAGGGCTTTATCTTCCCGTCGTATGTTGAGGACATCATGGGGCCGCTTTACTTTGACTATGGCTATGGACCATTTAGGTGGGTCTGCCTTTCCCACAGGCATGAGGATTTAATAAAAACCGATAAGGTGGCAGCAGAGATCATTGACCCGACAAGGAGGATGCAGGATAGGGATAACTACCACTGGATTGTCAATGCCGAGCAGAACAAGTTAGTTGTTGGGACTGAGGCAAGGATTCTTTATGCTGATGCGCCGACCCGTGTAAAGATAGCCCTGAAGTTCAACGAAATGATAAGGAAGGGTGAGATAGGCCCTGTGATGCTTGGAAGGGATCACCACGATACAGGCGGCACCGATTCGCCATTCAGAGAAACGGCAAACATCAAGGATGGCAGCAACATCATGGCCGATATGGCGGTTCACTGTTTTGCAGGCAATGCTGCTCGAGGCATGAGCATGGTTGTGCTTTCAAACGGTGGCGGCGTTGGCATAGGTAAGGCGATAAATGGTGGATTTGGGCTTGTTCTGGATGGCTCTGAGCATGTGGATAAGATTATAAAGAGAGCCCTTGATTGGGATGTGATGGTTGGCGTCTCAAGGAGGGCGTGGGCAAGAAATAAAAACGCAATAGAGGTGGCTAACGAGTGGAATGCAACAAAGCCCGGTATCATCACAATGCCAGAGATTGCTGACGATGAGTTAATAAACGAGGTTGTTAAGGATAAGCTGGGGAAATAGCCATGATTGATCTGCTTATCATAAGGTCGAACATCTATACGCCTAAGGGCACAAGTGCCTTGAAAGGCAGAGGGACGAGAAAAATTCACCACATTAGCGATGGGGCTATAGGAGTAAAAGATGGTGTAATTGTAGATGTTGGGAAAACTGGTGAACTGTTTGAAAAATATAGGGGTGCGAAAGAGATTGTTGATGCGAAAGGAAGAGCGCTTTTACCCGGCTTTGTTGACCCACATACACATGCGGTTTTTGTTGGCACACGCGAGAATGAGTTTAAGATGCGGCTTGAGGGCAAGACATATATGGAGATATTGAACGCTGGTGGCGGTATATTGAGTACGGTAAAGAGGGTTAGAGAAGCATCGAGGGAGGAGCTTGCCAAAGATTTAGTTGAAAAGGCACGAACCTTTTTAAGCTATGGAACGACGACAATTGAAGCAAAAAGCGGCTACGGGCTTGATTTTGAGAATGAAGTCAAGATGCTTGAGGCGATAAAGATCGCAGATAAGGAGAGCCCACTCGATTTTGTGCCTACTTTTATCGGTGCTCATGCAGTGCCTTTGGAGTTTAAGTCTGACAAGGAAAAGTACATCGATATTGTGATAAACGAGATGATACCGTATGTAGCTGAGAACCGTTTGGCTGAGTTCATAGATGTTTTCTGCGAAGAGGGTGTATATACGCCTGATGAGACTTTGAAGATTTTAGAAGCTGGATTGAAGTATGGCTTGAAGCCAAAGATACATTCAGATGAGATAAAGTCCATTGGTTGCACAGACCTTGCGGAGAAGGTCAAGGTTTACTCATGCGACCACCTGCTAAAACTCGATAGCTCTGGTTTGGATGCTTTGAAAAAGAGTGGTACCATGGCAACGCTCCTTCCCGGTACAGCTTTTAGCTTGAAAGAGGGCTTTGCCGATGCACGAAGACTCATAGATAATGGTGTTGGTGTTGCTCTGGCTACTGATTTCAATCCGGGCAGTTCCTACTCTGAGTCCATGCCATCTATCATTACGCTTGGCGTCCTTTTGATGGATATGCTGCCCGAAGAGGCTTTTGTCGCTTCAACGCTCAATGCAGCATGTGCCATTGATAGGGGCAAAAGCATAGGAAGTATAGAGGTTGGAAAGCAGGCTGATTTCATCTTGCTCAAAGAGAATAGCTATTTATTTATACCGTACCATTACGGCGTAAATCCCATTTTTGAAACTTACAAGAGGGGCAGAAGAGTTGCTCATCCAACAGATTGTTAATGGACTAACCATAGGAAGTCTTTATGCCCTGATTGCCATGGGTTTGGCTTTGGTTTACGGCATCCTGCGTATCATCCATGTTGCCCATGCCGGTGTCTATGTCGTCGGTGCCTATGCGGGTCTTTATACATTTCTTCTAACGCATTCCCTTTTACTTGCCGTTTTGTCATCCATGTTTTTTGCTACCGTTGTCGGTATTGTTATCCAAGCCTTTGTCTATGTGCCTTTGATGAAATACTCTCCTTTAATCTCATTAATCGCAAGCATTGGTGTGTTTATAAGTCTTGAGGAGTCCATAAGGCTTATCTTTGGACCGTACATAAAGTCGTATCCAGCCGGTCTTTTTAGCGG
>WFQQ01000063.1 GCA_015486965.1 Desulfurellaceae bacterium | reverse complement strand
ATATAAAAGATATACCGTTTTTTAGGAAATATGATAGAGTTATAAAAAAGGGTGTTGAGTTTTTCAAAAAGCATGGTGGCAAGAGCGTGTTTTTGGGCAGATTTGTTGGTGCTTTAAGACCTATCGTTCCTTTTGTGGCAGGTATGTTTGATATGGATAGGGGTGCATTTTTATTCTGGGCAGTTTTAAGCGGTGTTCTATGGGGCATATCGTATGTGGGTCTTGGGTATTTTTTTGGCAACAACTGGCAGCTAATCAGAGGCATATTCAGAGATGTGGATGTGGCAGTTGCCGTTTTAGTGGTTTTGGTTCTGCTTTTTTACCTATGGAGGAGAAAGTCTAACAGTGGTTGATTATGTATATATCTTTTTAATCACTTCTATATCAAGCTCTCTGGGTGCACTACTTGGCATCGGTGGTGGTATCTTGATGGTTCCACTATTTGTTCTCTTTCTTGGTTTAGAAATTCAAAAAGCAGTTGCCATTAGCCTGTTTACAATTATAGGTATGAGTATGCTTGTGAGTTCCAAGCATATAAAGAGTGGTGCCTTAAACCTTCCACTTGGTTTCACTTTGGAGCTTTCAACAGCATTGGGTGCAATCGTCGGAAGTTTTGTTGCATTAAGCTTAAATCACAGGGTTTTAAGTCTTTTATTTTCTGTATTTCTCCTTTTTGTAGTTTATTTGATGCTCAAGGGTAGGGGTGGGGAAGGAAAGGCTTCAGGAGGTGGTAGATATTCATACTTCGATGAAAAACTAAACAGAAAGATTTTTTACGACATAGAGAACCTCCATTTTGCATACCCCATTTCTTTTGTTGCAGGTGTGAGTTCAGGTATGTTTGGCATAGGAGGGGGTGTGCTTAAGGTTCCTATTCTTGCCAAGGTGTGTAAGCTTCCAATGAAGGTGGCGACAGCAACGAGTAGTTTTATGATAGGGATAACAGCCTCGGCTTCAGCTTATGTATATTTCCGACACGGCAATCTAAATCCGTTCTTTGCATTCGTAAGTTTAATTGGGGCTTTGGTTGGTTCTAAAGTTGGAATTTACTTCCATGCACGGATGAGGAATGAAGATTTGAAGAAGATATTTGCCTTTGTTTTGCTTTTAATAGCCTTGGATATGTTTTTGAGGTCGATTTAGATGTCCACTTACAGTAAGCTTTTAAAGGCTCTATTTTTTATAAGCTTTGCGATACTTGGAGCCGGGTTTGTCTGTCATCTGCTTCATTTGAGTTGTATTTCTATTTCCCGAATGGGAGCATTTAGCCTTATCTTTTCACCAGCTATCGGTTTCTTGTATCTGACGCTTTACTATTTTTTCAAAGAGAAGAATAAAAAATTGAGCTTCCTATCTTTTCTTGTTTTTTTGATACTGTTTTTGAATGTGATGCTTCAAAGGTGAAAGGAGGGTTAAACCCTCCCCTTTATATCTCCAGTGATTCACCGGGTTTTAGAAGTTTGACCTCTGCCTTGTCTCCCACGAGGTTCACAAAGTAGTTCGGGTCTTGTTTAATTAAATCCCACGCTGTGTAGTGCATAGGAATTACGATCTTTGGTTTTAAAAATTCAACTGCCTTTGCACCGTCTTCAGGTCCCATTGTGAAGTTGTCTCCAATTGGAATCATGGCAACATCAAGACCCAGCTCTCCAATTAGCTGCATATCCAAGAATAGACCTGTATCCCCAGAGTGGTAAATCTTTTTCCCATCAAGCTCAACAACAAAACCGCATGGATTTCCTGTGTATGTGATGTTCCCTTTATCGTCCATAAATGCACTTCCGTGATGGGCGATGGTTAGCTTTACCCAGAAGTCATCACTAAATCTGTGAGCACCACCTATGTGCATGGGGTGTGCATTCTGAACACCCTTCGACTGACAGAATACCACAAGCTCAAAAGGAGCAATGAGGGTTGCTCCAGTGTTTTTAGCTATCTCTATTGCATCTCCTAAGTGATCCCAGTGTCCGTGGGTTACCAAAACATAGTCCACTTTGATGTCTGAGGGCTTCAAACCATAGGTAATGTCGGGGTTACCGTTGATGAATGGGTCGATAACGCATTTCGTTTTTTCGCCCTCAAGCAGAACTGCAGATTGTCCTAAAAGAGTAATTTTGGGCATTTTTTCACCTCCTTTTTACTGTAGTGTCATTTTTATAATAAGCTTTTTATATTAAATATCAAGATTTAGTGATATTTTAAACTTATGGTGAAGATTTTAATCGTTTTGTAATGTTTTTTTGTGTATAAATTTAAAGCCATGAGAGTGCTTGTAGTTGAAGATGAGAGAACACTTGCCAATTTAATAAAAGAGGGATTGGAAGAGGAAAACTTTAGTGTTGATGTGGCTTACGATGGTGAAGAGGGTCTGTTTTTGGCTGAGAACGAGCCTTACGATGCGATAATTTTGGATATTATGCTTCCCAAGATTGACGGCATTGAGATATTGAGACGGATTAGGGATAGGGGTATAAAAACTCCAGTGCTTATGCTGACAGCAAAAAGCTCCGTTGAGGATAAGGTTTTAGGGCTCGACAGCGGTGCAGACGACTATCTGACAAAGCCGTTTTCCTTTGAGGAGCTTCTGGCGAGGTTGAGGGCTGTTATAAGAAGGGCGTTCGGGGAGACAGAAAATATTGTGAAGGTGGCAGATTTAGAACTCAATCTCAACACTCACGAGGTTAAGAGGGGAGGGGTTAAAATAGAACTATCTTCCAAGGAGTATGCTTTGCTTGAGTATTTGGTTTTAAATAGAAACAAACTGTTAACGAGGAGCCAGATTTCTGAGCATATTTACGACTACGAATACGACTTTGACAGTAATGTTATAGATGTGATGATTGCCCGTTTGAGAAAAAAGATAGACAAAGGCTTTAATAAAAAGCTCATCCACACAGTTCGTGGTGCTGGATACATGATTAAAGGGTAGGTTCTTTGAGTTTAAATTCTATTAAGGCGAGGATAATTGTTCTATATGTCTCCATAATGGCTGTTTTCCTTATTGGAGCATCCATATTTTTTATTTTCTACCTGAAAGGTGTCGTTTTGAAGCCTGTGGACTTGAGTTTGTTAAAGAAAGCCGAAGCTTTGGATAAGCTTATCAACTCTACAACCATTAAGTTTGAAATTTTCAATGTTTACGGTAAAAAGTTTGAGATAGACCTCTCAAAAGCCCAGCTCTGGATTTACTCTTCGGTTTATTCGAAGTATTACTTTCAGCTCAGAACATTGAGTGGAAAGTTGATAGAAAAGTCCAAGTCTCTGGGAAAACTTTCGCTACCGTATAGCAATAGGATGAAGAAGTTTGAAACTATTAAACTCTCTGGGAAGTTTTTGAGGCTTGTGAACTATGTTGATAAGAAAAACCAGCTTATTATTCAGGTTGCCTACAATGTGGAAAACGAGATAAATATTCTTGAGCGGTTTGAACTTATCATATTTTCCACGCTATTTTTTATACTTTTTATCTCTGCGCTGGCTGGTTTCTTCGTGTCTAAAAGTGCACTTGAACCTATAAATAAGATAAAGGAACAGATTAAAGCCATAACTGAGCATAATTTAAATAAAAGGATAGATGTGGGAGAGGTGCCCGATGAACTTAAAGATTTGATAGAGTCGTTTAACACCTTACTTGAGCGCTTGAGAAAGGCTTTCTTGAGAGAAAAGAGATTTATATCTGATGTGTCCCACGAATTGAAGACACCCATTTCGGTCATTCAAATGCAGTGTGAGATAGCATTAAGGAAGGAAAGGGATAGCAAGGAGTATAAAAAAGCTCTTGAGACGATAGAGGATACAATTTCTCTGATGTCCAGCTTGGTGGAGAAGATGCTAATGGTTTCAAGACTTGAAAGGGTTGACAAAAGCGTTTTTTCCGAGGTTGAGCTTTCCTCTGTTCTGAGGTCAGCCTATGAGCTTTTGAAGGGTAGAGCCGATGAGTGCGACATAGACTTGGATTTAAACATTCCGAATGATCCTATTTTTGTTAAAGGCGATAAAACGCTACTTGTTGAGATGTTTGTGAATTTAATAGACAACGCCATTAAATATAACAATAAGGGTGGTTGTGTGTTGGTGGAGGTTGAAAAGCTTGGTAGTTCTGTAGTTGTAAAAATTTCCGATACAGGTATTGGCATTTCTGAGGATGAGGTAGAAAAGGTGTTTGAGGAGTTTTACAGGGCTGATAAATCTCGTTCTAAAGATAAAGAGGGCTTCGGCTTGGGTTTATCAATTGTTAAAAAGATAGCACAACTGCACGGTATAGAAATCAAGATTAACTCATCTGCCAACGCTGGCACTACATTTTATTTAGTTTTTAAATCTTAAGTTGTCATATTTCTGTAATCTTTTGCTGCTATAATAGGCTCAAAAGAGTTGGGAGGTGAGCCATGAAGAGGCGCTCTGTGATTGGTGGAATTATGACAACAGTGTTTGTTTTAAATATGCAGGCTACATCTGGTGGCTTTTTAACATGGGCAAGGGGGGCTGTAAATATGAGTAAAACGGTTGAGCGGGTGAGGGTTGGCGTAATATCCAATCTGCCCGTGAAAGATGAAAGAAAAGTTGTAAAAACAAAAACAATAGTAGTGTAGGAGGTGTAATATGAAACGCTTTAAAGTTTTGGCAATTTTGATTGCCTTTGTTCTGACAAGCACATTGGCCTTTGCTTCGTGTTTGCCTGATGTCAGGGATGTTGCTAAAAAGGTGCTCCCTGCCGTTGTAAACATAAGCACAACGCAGGTTGTAAAGTATCAGAACCCATTTAACGGGTTTAACTTTGACCAGAACAGCCCCTTTGACTTTTTCTTCAAGAGATTTTTCAACAACTTTGGACCGCCGACTATAAAAAGGAAGGTTCATGCTTTGGGCTCGGGTTTTATCATCTCCAAAGATGGGTATATATTGACAAACTACCATGTTATTAAGAGGGCTTCGGACATAAGGGTTACCCTCTTGAACTCTGGAGATGTTTATGAGGCTAAAGTCGTAGGGACAGACCCTAAGGCGGATATAGCTTTGATTAAAATTAAACCAAGAGAGCCTCTGCCAACCCTGAAGCTTGGCGATTCAGATAAAATAGAGGTTGGCGATTGGGTGGTAGCCGTTGGAAATCCATTTGGACTGAATGGTACCGTGACCGTTGGAATAATCAGTGCAAAGGGAAGGGTAATAGGAGAAGGACCTTTTGATCATTTTTTGCAGACAGACGCAGCAATAAACCCGGGAAACTCTGGTGGGCCTCTTGTTAATATGAAAGGGGAGGTTATCGGAATAAATACGGCAATCATAGCGAACGGGCAGGGCATTGGCTTTGCAATCCCGATTAACATGGTGAAGGCTGAGCTTCCCTACCTGATGAAGGGCGAGAAGGTTAAAAGGGGCTATTTAGGTGTAATGATACAGCCTCTAACAGGTGAGGCTGCGAGGAGCTTGGGTCTTAAGAAGGCTCGTGGAGCCATAATATCTCAGGTATTTAAAGGCACGGCAGCGGCTAAAGCGGGTTTAAAGCCCGGCGATATAATAGTTAGCGTCAATGGTAAACCTTTGAAATCCTCTTACGACCTGCCGTATATAATATCTTCCTATAGACCTGGAACGAAGATTAAGCTTGGAATCATCAGAGATGGCAAGAAGATAACCGTTGAGGTCAAGTTGGGTGTTAGACCAGAGAATGTTACTGCTCAGGCTGGCGGTAGTGAGGTCTATAAGACAGACTTTGGATTCTCTGTATCAAACATTACGCCAGAGCTTGTTAAAAAGTTCGGATTAAAGGCGAAAACGGGTGTTGTAATTGTTGATGTTCAGACCAACTCTTTTGCCTATATGGTGGGGCTTAAACCTGGAGATGTTATTGTGAAGTTAAACTATAAACCTGTGAGAAACCTTGAAGATTTCAAGAAAATAATTAAGTCTGCAAAGGATGTAATTTTCTTAGACATCATAAGAGGTAGCACACACATATTCATAACTTTACAGAAATAAAAAAAGCCCGGTTTTAGCCGGGCTTTTATTTTTTAATGAATCTACTGCCTGGTTTTTCCAAAGGTATTCCCTTTTTACATAATGGACAGTTCTCCGGCTCGTAATTTTCAATTTTCAGTTTTATTAAGGGAAAGTAGTCAACTCCTTCGGGGTTGAAGTTTCCACCCCTATCTACCAAGGCTCCAATGCCAACTATATTGTCAGTGTATTGCCTTACGACATCAAGTGTTTCATTTACACTTTTACCTGTGGTTACAACATCTTCAACAACCAATACTCTTTCGTCTTTACCAATTGTAAAGCCTCTTCTTAGTGTTAGCTTTCCCTCAACCCTTTCTGCAAAGATGCTTCTAATATTTTCACCGAGAGCCCGTGCTACATCGTAGGATACAAGAATTCCACCCATAGCAGGGGCTATTACAACATCGATTTCTTTGTTTTGAAAGTACTCTGCTATGGATGAACACAACTTCCACGCATCGTGGGGATACTGCAATACAAGTGCACTCTGGAGATAAAACTCGCTGTGCAAACCGCTTGATAGTAAAAAATGTCCTTGAAGATAGGCGTTGTGTTTCTTGTAAAGTTCCAGTGCTTCGTCAGGTGTTAACATCTTCAAGCTCCTTTCTTATTAGTTCAAAGGCTTTTTGTGGATTTTCGTGCCCATATATTGGTCTTCCAATGACAATGTAGTTGCTACCCAGTTTTACAGCATCACCAGGTGTGACAACCCGTTTCTGGTCGTTTTTTGCTGCCCAAACGGGCCTTATACCGGGTGTGATGATTTTAAAGTAATCACCGAAGTTTTCTCGCAAAAGCTCTGTCTCTTTTGCGCTTGCCACGATCGCACTAATTCCAGCATTTAGGGCATTTTTTGCCAGTTTTAAAACCATTTCTTTAACATTTAGCTCTATGAACATATCTCTTTTTAAATTATCGTCATTCATGCTTGTAAGCACTGTAACGGCAACAATTTCTGGACCCTTTACACCGTTTTTATCTTCGTACTCTTTAACAGCCTCTTTTGCTTTAGCCATCATCTCAACCCCGCCTATTGAGTGAACCGTTAGCATATCAACACCGAGCGAAGCTGCTGCCTCTACCGCTCCCTTAACGGTGTTCGGTATGTCGTGGTATTTGAGGTCTAAAAATATCTTTTTATCTCTCTTTTTTAGCTCTTTGATAAGTGAAACCCCGTAGGCTGTAAAATTTACGGCACCTACCTTAAACCACACAGCCCCTTTCAAACTATCCACAAGGTTTACTATATTATCGTATCCCTTCAAGTCTAAGGCAACGATTATCCTTTCACTCATCTGATTCTCCTTTATGTATTTTATCCAGAATGGCATTTACAAGGGCTTTTGAAGACTCCTTTGATAGCTCCTTAGCGATGTTGACATACTCATTGATGACGACGATAGGAGGTGTATCTTTTACAAATAAAAGCTCGTAGATTCCGACTCTCAGTATGCATTTGTCAACAAGAGACATTATATCGTCACCCTCTTTTGCATGCTGTTTTATAAGTGAGTCTATGTATGGGAGGTTTTTCACCGTTCCATCGATTAGCTTTTTTGTAAAGTCTCTCTCTTCTTCCTTTGTGGGTTTTCCAACAAAGTCCAAAAAGGAGTTGGGCTCATCCTTTGTTCCAAATTCGTTTGCGTATATATATTGAACGGCTGCTACCCTTGCTTTTCTTCTTGACATATTAAATGCTTTTAAAGAGATTCACCATCTCAAGTAGGGCGACCATAGCGTCAAACCCCTTATTGCCCATCTTGGTGCCAGCCCTCTCTATTGCCTGTTCAATGGTGTCTGTTGTTAAGATTCCAAAGGAGACAGGCATTTTGCTCTTTAGCGAAATTTGGGCTATACCTTTTGCTGTCTCACTTGCGACGAAGTCAAAGTGCGGAGTTGAACCCCTTATCACTGCACCAAGACACAATATCCCATCAAACTCTTTCTCAATTAGTTTCGAAAGGAGCATTGGTATTTCAAAAGCTCCCGGCACCATATATACGGTCATGTTTTTTTCTTCTCCATTGTGTCTCAAAAAAGCATCTTTGGCTCCATCTAACAGTTTTGATGTTATGAAACTGTTGAACCTGCTAACTATAACTCCAACCTTTACGCCCCTCGCATCGAGTGAGCCTTCAATAACCCTCATCGCACTCTCCTTAAACTTTTGTTAAAAGGTGCCCCATTTTCTCTTTTTTTGTTTCCAGATAACACTTGTTAACACTGTTTGGGTCAACCTCAATGGGAACCCTTTCAACTATTTCCAACCCATACCCCTCAAGTCCTACAATCTTTTTTGGGTTGTTTGTCATTAACCTTATCTTTCCAACACCTAAATCGACAAGTATCTGAGCCCCTATGCCGTAATTTCTCAAGTCTGGCTTGAAGCCAAGCTTAATGTTAGCTTCAACCGTATCGTATCCCTGATCCTGAAGTGCATAAGCCTTTATCTTGTTTGTAAGTCCTATTCCTCTACCCTCCTGCTGCATATATAAAACAACACCCTTGCCCTCTTTTTCCACCATCTCCATCGCCGCATGCAGTTGGTCTCCGCAATCGCACCTCAAAGAGCCCAGTATATCCCCTGTCAGGCAAGAAGAGTGAACCCTGACAAGCGTTGGTTCGTTTTTGTTGATTTTGCCTTTAACTAAGGCTACATGCTCGAAGTCATCAACCTTGTTTTTGTAAACAACTATCCTGAAGTGGCCATATTTTGTGGGAAGGTCTGCCTCTGCTGTCCTTTCTATCAGCCTTTCATGTTTCATTCTATACTCAATAATGCTTGCTATGGTGACAATTTTTAAATTGAATTTCTTTGCTATCTCTTCAAGCTGTGGTCTCCTTGCCATGGTTCCGTCGTCATTCATAATCTCACAAATCACTGCTGCTGGTATGAGGCCAGCCATCCTTGCCAGATCGACGCTTCCCTCTGTATGTCCTGCTCTGACTAAAACCCCACCTTTCTTGGCTTTAAGAGGGAAAACATGACCGGGTTTTACCAGGTCTTCTGGTTTGGCATCTGGTCTGATTGCCGTTTGAATGGTTGTTGCTCTGTCAAAGGCAGATATTCCTGTTGTTACCCCAAATCTGGGATGGGCGTCTATGGAAACCGTAAAGGCTGTTTTGTATTTGTCGTTCTCGTCAACTGTCATCAATTTTAAATCGAGTCTGTCGATGAGCTTTTCATCCATTGGCAGGCATATCAAACCTCTTCCATGCTTTGCCATGAAGTTTATAGCCTCAGGCGTTACGAACTGTGCTGCCATAACAAAGTCGCCCTCGTTTTCCCTATCTTCATCGTCAACCATTATTATCATTCTTCCCGATTTTATCTCGTGAATTGCTTCTTCTACACTTGCAAACATCTCTCACCCTCTTTTTTCAAAATCTTGTGCATTTTATAATAGGTTGTTGATTGTTTCAAATAATTCAGGCAAAGCCGTGCATTTTTAAGAAATCCTCTGTAAGTGTTTGCGGCTTTTTCATGAACTTTTTTACATACTTCCCTATTATATCTACTTCTATGTTTACTGTCTCTCCTGGTTTTAAATACTTCAGGTTTGTGTTTTCGTATGTAAAGGGTATAACGGCAACATCCAGTGAATTTTCGGTTAATTTTGCAATTGTTAAGCTTATGCCATCAATGGCTATTGAGCCTTTTTCAACACTGTGTTCAAATGTGTAGCTGTCTATTGCTATTGAAAGTATATAAAACTCTCCAACCCTGTTTATAGATTTTATGGTTGCCGTTGTGTCAACATGTCCTAAAACTATATGACCATCAAGTCTATCAGATAGTTTCAGAGCCCTCTCAAGATTAACCCTTTTTCCGCTGTTAGCTTTCCCAAGGTTTGTTCTGTTTAATGTTTCAAAGGAAATATCAACGCTGAAGTTGTTCTCTTTTCTTTCAATAACTGTTAAACATGCCCCATTTACAGCCACGCTATCACCGTTTTTAAGCTCTTTCGATAACTTTGAGCCTATCTTTAGCCTGACTCCGCTTCCTATTGATATAACTTCTTTAACTATTCCTACATCTTCAACTATCCCTGTGAACATCGAAACACCCTTCTATTAACAGGTCTTCACCTATCTTTTTACATACAGTTTCTTTTAAGGTAATTGCATCAGACGGACTCTTTGGTGCCTCAAATCCAGCTACATTGAAAGCACCGTATGAACCGGAAATCTTTGGAGCGTAGAACAGGTATGCTTTGTTGTAAAGTTTGTGTTTTAAAAAGTATCCGTGCGTCCTGCTCCCCCCCTCAACAAGGCATGAACATATATCGTTTTCAAGGAGTTTTTTGGAAAGCTCGTCTGGGTCAAACTCACCGTTTCTAACCTTGCATTCTATTATGTTTACATCCATGGCTTCTAACACCCTCTTTTTTGCATTATCTGCTGCTTTTGATGTTATTATATAGATGTTCTCTGGATATTTGCTAAATATATTTGCGGTGATGGGAATTTTCAGGTTTTTATCCAAAACCACCCTTTTTGGTTGTCTGTAGCCTTTTATCCTGCATGTAAGAAGTGGATCGTCCATTATTACTGTATTTATCCCGACCAGTACAGCATTGTGTAGCCCTCTGAGCCTGTGAACCAGCCGCCTTGACTTTTCTGAGGTTATCCACTTTGATATGCCCCCTTTTACCGATATACAGCCGTTTAAAAACATGGCTGCCTTCATTGTGAAAAAAGGCTTTTTGTATGTTATGTTCTCAATGAATACCTCATTTAATCTTTTTGCCTCGTTTTCTAAAACGCCGACCTCAACTTCGATACCAGCCTCTTTTAGCCTCTCTATACCCCCTTTAGCCTGTTCGTTTACATCCCTCATTGCAATAACAACCCGTTTTATACCACTTTGAATTATGGCAAGAGAACATGGGGGCGTTCTGCCGTAATGGTTGCATGGCTCAAGGTTTACATACAGGGTGGCTCCGTTTAGAAGTGTTTTGTCTTTGACGGAATTTATAGCCTCAACCTCTGCATGGGGTAAGCCTGCCTTTTTGTGGTGTCCTTCTCCTATAATTTGCCCGTTTTTAACTATTACAGCGCCAACCATAGGATTCGGGCATGTTTTACCTCTACCTTTTTTTGCAAGTTCTATAGCTCTTTTCATGAAAAACTCGTCTGTGTTCACAACTTAATAAATACTAAAGCTTGTCTATTTTGTCAAACAAATAAAACTTTTTAATTTATTATAATTTTATTTTAAAGTCTTCTTAAAATCCTTACCTGATTTGCAGGAAGCGGTTTTGAGAAGAAAAAACCTTGCAGATAGTCGCAACCCAGCTCTTTAAGTTTTTTTACCTGTTTCTCTGTCTCCACTCCCTCGGCTATGGTTTTTATGTTTAGGTGTTTGGCTAAGTATATTATCGTTTTAGCTACAGATAGAGTCTTTTTATCCTCTGTAATGTTTCTCACAAACGATATATCTATTTTTAGAAAATCTACAGGTAGTTGCGATAAATAGGATAACGATGAATAGCCTGTACCAAAATCATCTATTGATATTCCAACCCCGTTGCCTTTTAAAAATTCTAATGTTTTCCGGGTCTTTTCAAGGTTATCCAAAAAAATCCTTTCTGTAATTTCTATGTTTAATAAACCCCTAACATTTTCTGCGTTTACTTTTTCAACCAAAAAGCTCACAAATCCCTCATCGTGCAGTGTTTTTGGGGATACATTTACAGATATGGGGAAAGGTTTCCTACAGTGTACCAGAAACTCTATAGTTTTATTTGCCATGTATACATCCAACTTTTTTATCAGCTCTGTTTGCTCCACAACGGGTATAAACTTATTCGGCTGTATTATATTATCATCCTTAATCCACCTGACAAGAGCCTCTGCCCCTTTGAGAGAGTGGTCAGATGAGTCAAAGTAGGGTTGAAGGAAGAGTTTAAACTCTTCCCTTTCCAAAGCTTCTTCTAACTCTTCTCTCAGCTTTATCCTTTCTAAAATTGAGACCTGTAATTTTTCTTTATAAAACCCTATCTTGTTTTCCCCTTTCTGTTTGGCATCTGCTAAAGCAACATAGGCTTTGTTTATTAAATCCTCTGGATTTTTAGAATCGAATGGATATAGGCTGACACCCAAGTTAAAACTGAGATTTATCTTTTCGTCGTTAATTTTATATGGTTTGGACAGATGGTTGAGCAGCCTAACAGCGACAATATAGATGTTTTCTTCTCTTTCTATCTCTTTAAGGAAGACTCCAAACCTGTTAGATTCAAGTTTTGCAACGATGTCGTAATCCCTGAGGAAATTAACAAGTCTTTTCCCCGCCTCTATTAAGATTTTGTCTCCAACCTTGAAACCGTAGGCTTCATTGATTTTGGAAAAGTTGGCAGGGTCGATGATAAACAGTGCCCCTATGATTTTTTTATACTTTGCCCTCTCTATAAACTTTCTTATCGACTCAATTAGAGCCTCTCTATTTAGGAGCCCTGTAAGCTGATCCTTTTTTGTATAATTTTCTATAGCTTCAAAAAGAGCGGTGTTTTCTTTGATATTTTTTGCTGTGAATATGTAATATTTCTTGTCCAGCATAGTTTTTGAGATGTGAAGGAGTAGAGGTTCCAGACCGCTGTTTAGGTTTAGTTTTATAAGCTGAGAGGAGCCGTGTTTTTCATCTTTAAGTTTCCCTATGTCCTCTATGTATGTTTCCAGGCAACTACCAATCACATATTCTTTGGGTTTGCCTATCATGTTGAGGAATTGATTATTTACATATTCAATTGTTAGATTTTCATCTGTTATGATAACAAGATCAAAGTTTTCGTTTATTGCTGTATTGAGAATCGTGTTTATCCTATTGGTTCTCATTCTATCAAACGCAGATTGAATGATAAAGTGCAGGCTTTCTGGGAAGTGTTTGAAGTTTTCTGAAAATACATCTTTTATTTTTGAGAATATTGTTAGTATATATTCTGATTTTCCTTCGAGTGTCAATGGAATTGAACATGCGGAAAGTGAACCTATCTTCTTAAAGATTTCTCCACTGCCCTCAATATTTAAGGTATTAAACGGTATTGGAAGTAGGCTGCGAGCTGCTTCACTTATACCATAAGATTTATCTGCTTTTTCAAGTATGTGAGCAAGGTTTATATCCTCGTTGCTTATTGAAAATATAGGTTTAAATGCTCTATCTGTCTTTTTATAAATTGATATGTGGCAGAAAAAGCTATCCTGAATTAGGACATCTGCAATCCTTTTTACAAACTCATCTTCACTCAAAATTGTATTTGATATGTATGCAATCTTGTTCGTAATATTCATCAGGGTTTGAAAGGTTTTTTCTCTGGTCAGGTCTATAATAAACACCAAACCTGAGTATTTGCTTTTGTAAAGAGTAGTGTAACCAAAACAGATCGTAGGAATTATCATGCCATTTTTTGTTACTAAATTTATTGTTTTAAACTCGTGAGCAAATACCTCGCCCCTGCACCTGCTTTTTATTATGTTCTCTGCATCTTTTTTGAACTCTTTTTCTACAAGCTCCAGAAGGTCTATTTTTGATATCTCCTCTTTTGAAAAGCAGAGCATGTTTAAAAAAGCTCTATTTGCGAATACTATTTTCCCAAAATCCTGATAGAGATAGATTCCTAACATTTCAGTGGTATCGAAAAGATTTAGGGTCTCATCGGTAATCTCAACCATAAATAGCTCCTTTTAGTTTATTGGATTTAAAAAGTGTATGGATCTTGGAATTTTTTGACTTTGGAGAATATTACTTTGCACTTTTTATTAGAGCTTTTTTTAAACTTGCCTGTGATATAAGATAGGTACCGTTCTTGATGGATACAAAATAAATCTTTTCGACATGAACCTTTTCATCTGCCACCCTCCAATAGAAATTTTTTAAACATAAAGTCCTGCAAAGTTTACTGAAGTTTACTTTTACCCTCCAGCAACAATTTAATCCTTTATACCATTAGTGTCAAGTATAGGAGCATTAAAATGACATTTGGTATAATCAAAAAACAATGCTGCATTTAAGTTTGGATTATTATAAGTTAACGATATTACTGTTCAGTTAATTAATAATTTAAATTTATCTTAGAGTAGCTTGACTTTTGCAAATTATAAGTTAGATTTGAATAGAAAACCAAAAATAGGAGGTGTCCTATGAGTGAGAAAGGTTCGTGGCTCGGTTGGTATTTCAAGAGCAACCTTCTTCTGCGTATCTTGATCGGGTTGGTTTTAGGTGCCATCTTTGGATTGATCTTCGGGGATAAGATACTCTGGGTAAAACCGTTTGGTGATGTCTTTGTCAGGCTACTTAAAATGATCGTTATGCCAGTGGTCATCGCATCACTTGTTGTTGGTGCAGCAAGCATTGAGCCTGCGAGACTGGGAAGGGTTGGTGTTAAAATCATTGTTCTATACCTCTTGACATCGGCATTTGCTGTTACGATAGGTTTGATATTCGGAAACCTATTTAATGTTGGAAGTGGCGTTAATCTTGCAAATATAGGGCACGGCGTAGTAAAAAAGGCTACTGCGCCGAGTTTAGTCCAAACCCTTTTAAACATAATACCTAAAAACCCATTTACCGCCATAGTCAAGGGTCAGGTTTTACCGGTTATTTTCTTCTCAATCATTTTTGGTATTGGAATAGCGGTTTTAAAAGATAGCAGTGATGAAAGATTAAGAAAATCGGGAGAAATAGTGTTTAGATTCTTCGACGGTTCAGCAGAGGTTATCTATAAGATAGTAAAGTGGATTTTAGAGTATGCACCAATTGGTGTTTTTGCGCTGATAGCAATTGTATTTGCAAAAGAGGGAGCAAAGGCAGTGGGACCTTTGGCTTTAGTGGTTTTGGTTGTATATCTTGCTTTGATAACCCATGTTTTTATCACATACGGTGGATTGCTGAAGATCAATGGCATCTCGCCACTGAAGTTTTTTAGCAAAATCAAAGAGGCTTCAATAACTGCATTTGTTACAAGAAGTAGTAGTGGTACGCTCCCCGTAACTATGAAAGTTGCAGAGGAACAGGTAGGAATATCAAAGGGTGTTTACTCTTTTACACTTCCTTTAGGTGCCACTATAAACATGGATGGAACAGCTATATATCAGGGAATTTGTGCCCTTTTCGTTGCAAACGCTGTGGGAGTCCATTTGACTATAGCACAGCAGATAACAGTCATCATAACGGCTGTTTTAGCCTCCATTGGAACCGCTGGTGTGCCAGGCGCTGGTGCGATAATGT
>WFQQ01000062.1 GCA_015486965.1 Desulfurellaceae bacterium | reverse complement strand
GTGTGTGTGGGTCTAACAACAATATCCGGCAATACAGGCTCTTCTGGATAGGAATCGTAGCTGTAAGATGCCAAAATCTCTTCCTCTATCCAACAATTGTTATTGCCTACAACCTTTGAAAATACTTTCTTCAATCTTCTTTTATTCATAAAGCTCCCTTTCATTTGATTGTTACAGAAGGCAACCACAGTATGATCTCTGGAAACAGAATACACAAAACAAGTCCTATCATTTGCATAATAACAAACGGTACAATACCTTTATAAATATGTTTCAATGTCATTCCAGGTGGTGCAACACCTCTTAAATAAAATAAGGCATAACCAAAAGGAGGAGTTAAAAACGACATCTGTAAATTTATACAAACAAGCATGGCGAAAAATAGAGGATCAAACCCAAGCTTATTTACAGCTATTGGGGTAAATATAGGAACACAAAGCAATAGTATGCCCAACCAGTCTACAAACATACCAAGTATAAAAAGTATAAACATCATCATAGCAAGTACTAACCACTTGTTGGTACTAATGGAAAAAAGCAGACTTGTAAAAGCATCTCCACCGCCAATTCCCATAAATATAGAGGTAAAGAAGTTAGCACCAACAAAAATTAGCATAACCATGCTCGTTATTTTTACTGTCGAGTATCCTGCGTCCTTAAGCATCTTCCAGTTTACCTTTTTGTTAGCAGCAGCAATTAATAAAGCTCCTAAACTGCCCAAACCAGCGGCTTCCGTCGGAGTAGCAATACCAAAAGCTATACTTCCCAATACAGCAAATATAAGAATCATTGGAGGAACCATACTTTTGAGCGCCATTTCCAGCTTCTCTGAAAATGAGTACTTATTATCTTCCTTGGGTATAGCCGGTCCAGCGTTTTTATTTATAAAGTTACAGTAAATAAAGGTGTAAAGCATGTAGAGAAAGGACAACAGTAAACCCGGAAGAAAAGCAGCCATAAACAGTTTTCCAACAGACATATCAATCAACCCACCATAAACAACAAGCATTATAGATGGTGGGATCAAAATACCAAGTGTACCTCCCGCAGTGATAACACCTGCTGTTAGTTCCTTTTGGTAACCCCTTTTAAGCATGGCAGGTGCTGCAAGTAAGCCCATTGCAACAACACTTGCACCAATTATGCCCGTCGTTGCAGCAAGTACTGTAGAAACGACGATAGTAGCCAATGCCAAACCACCCTTAATGGGACCAAAAATCACATACATTGCCCCGTACAGTTCATCTGCGATGCCGGATTTATCCAAAAACTGGGCCATTAAAATAAAAAGAGGTATAGCAACCAAAACGTAATTTGTCATTAAGCCATATGTTTTGTTCGCGAATATAAAAAGTGCACCAGGACCATAGGCCAAAAGACCGAATATGGCAGCTAAACCGCCTAAGGTAATACCTAAAGGAAAACCAAGAAAAACAGCTATTAATAAAGAAACAAACATTCCTATAGAAATTAGATCACTCCCCATTTATCTCCAACCCCTTCCAGTTAGTATAATAAGACTTAATTAATTCAACAATTGCCTGTAAAACCAGTAAAACAAAAGCCACAGGCATCAAGCTTTTAAAAGGATAGATAGGTGGGGCCCAAGTGGATTGACTATGTTCTAATATTTGCCATGATTGCTGAGCAAACACAAAAGAAGACTTTATCGATACAAAGCCAAAAGGAATCAAAAAAACCAAAAATCCAATCAAATCCAAAATAAAGCGGGTCTTAGGACCCGCCATAGTATAAAACACATCCACAGTAACATGCATTTTGTGTTTCAGCGTATACCCCAGCCCAAACAGAAAAGCAGCTGCATAGAGCATGTAACTTGCTTCAAAATTCCAAATAAAAGGATGATTAAAAACCTTCCTTGCTATAACACCGATAACGACTACAAAGAACAAAGCATATGAAAATACATTTGCAATTTTACCTGCAATCTCATTTAGAGCATCAACAATTTTGACAAATTTAAACACGATCATATCCATTTCCTCTACAAATCATTACTCGTAATGGTATCCAGATATATACATCTTGTATGGATAATCGGAAACACCGCTCCTGACCACTTTCCAACTTGAGTAGTGCTTTATGAAATTATCTTGAGACTCAAGAACTTTATTCAAGAATTTATACTTGGACCTTAGACCATCGAGGTAATCTTTTGTTGTTTTTCTCAGTTTATTTAAAGACTCGTCCGTCAACTTATTAAACTTAACACCATCTTTTTTATATTTCTCTATGTAGATTCCATTGTAATACTCACTTCTCGTCATATCCCAAAGTTGTGTTTGTTCGGCAGCAGCCTTTAATACCCTCTTCAATCTGTCGGGGAGCTTATCATATGCCTTCTTATTCACAGTAAACATATTTTGAACAGCTGTCTGATGCCATCCAGGAACCATAACATTCTTAGCGATCTCTTGGAATCCCATAGGATACGTTATGTATGGAGTAGAGAACTCTGCTGCATCAATCACGCCCCTTTCAAAAGCAAGATATATCTCGCCACCTGGCAGAGGGACAACTGAAACGCCCATGTTCTTGAGTATATCAGCTGCCCATCCTACGGTCCTAACCTTCATTCCTTTAAGCTCAGAAACATCCTTTATAGGCTTCTTGGTAAAGAAACCTAACTCCTGACCCGAATTACCACCCAGAAGAGGAACGAGGCCAAAATCACTATACAGTTCATTTGCCAGCTTCATGCCCTCGCCCTGCATCAGCCAAATCGTATACTCAACATCGTTCATTCCAAATGGCACAGATGCAAAGGCAACAAAAGCCTGATTTTTACCTTTCCAATAACCCGGCCAATCATGACCCATCTCTGCAACACCGTTTCTAACGGCATCAAAAACCTGAAACGCCGGCACAATGGAACCTGCTGGATAGACCTTGATCTCCATTTCACCATCGGAAAGCTCATTCACCTTCTTAGCAAAGTGCAACACCGTTTGATGCCATGGAATACCCGTTGGCCATGTCGTTACAAGTCTCCATTTAATGACCTTTTTCGCTATAACATTAGGAGCAGACAGAGATACAGATGCACCAACCGCTGCCAAACCAACTGCTTTTTTGAAGAAATCCCTTCTTTTCATAGTAACACCTCCTTTATTAAATGGTCTTACCATCTTACCAATACCACAAAAAGCAGCATAAATCAAGTATTTTTT
>WFQQ01000061.1 GCA_015486965.1 Desulfurellaceae bacterium | reverse complement strand
TAACAAGCTCCATAGCTTGCTCCCTCATTGTTCCCATTCCCTCATCTAAAAGATACTTCCTAATTTGAGAAATGGCAACACCCTCAGCAATCATCTCTTTAACCTTTTCATCAACCAAAAATATCTCAGCTGCAGCTATCCTGCCGATATACCCTGTGTAGTTGCATACCTCACACCCTACATGTTCATACACCCTATCTATACTATCGGACGAAAGCTGTTTTTTAACATAATCATCGGGTTCTACAGCTCTCTTACAGTGCGGACACAATTTTCTTACCAATCGTTGTGCAATAACTGCAGTTAAAGATGAAGACAATAGAAAATCGTTTATTCCCAAATCCTTGAGCCTCGATATAGCACTAATCGCATCGTTCGTATGCAAAGTCGAAAGAACAAGATGACCCGTTAACGCTGCCCTTATGGCAAGTGTCGCTGTCTCCTCATCCCTGATCTCACCCACAAGCATAACATCGGGGTCTTGCCTCAAAAAAGAGCGTATGGCTGAGGCAAAGGTCAAGTTGGCTTTTTGATTAACATTAACCTGATGGATAAGGGGAATCTTAAACTCGACAGGGTCCTCTATTGTCAAAACATTCCTCTCCATACTGTTTATCCTTCTCAATAGAGCATACAGGGTGGTTGTCTTGCCCGCCCCCGTTGGACCTGTGGCGAGTATTATTCCATAAGGTGCAGCAATAGCCTTTCTCACAATTTCCAGCTGCTTTTCATTGAACCCAATCTGCTCAAGGGAAATATGCCTGGAGTGCCCGCCCAGTATCCTTATCACAACATTCTCACCATAAATCGTGGGCACAGTTGAAACCCTGAAGTCGTACTTCTCTTTTAAAAACTCATAAACCATGGCACCATCCTGCGGAACATTTGTTGTTGCAATATCCATAGAACTCCTAACCTTGACAGTCGAAACAAGCCTTGAGTGTATTGTAATCGGTAGTGCGTGAAAAAGCCGTAAAACGCCGTCTATTCTGTAGGAAACGAGCGTGGCTTCATCAACGGGATTGATATGAATATCACTCGATGCCTTATCTATTCCGTCCTCTATGATTAAATTTAAGAGGTTCTCAACGGAAACCTCACCGCCGTTAGCCACTGTTTTTGACATCTCCTTAATGGTTTCGGATATCGGGTTTTCCGCTATATAGTAGAACCGCTCTATCTTTTTTGCCAAAATAGTGGCAGGGGCAACCTTGTAAATCACACTTCCTTTAAAAAACCTGCCAATCATAGCCTTGACTCTCTCATCGTAGGGGTCTGAGATAGCAACGACAAGGCTACCGTCTTCTACTTTGACTGGCAAAACACTGTTCTGTATGGAGAAGTTTTTGGGGATAAAAGACAGCGCCTCTTTTGATGGGGACACAGTGTCAAGGTCGATAAACTCGCACCCAGACTGTTTAGCCAAGACAAGAGCAATCTCAACATCTGTAACAAAACCTAAATCCCTCAAAATATCGCCAAATCGCTTTTTAACCGCTTTTTGAACATGGAGTGCATAATTTATATGCTCATCCGTTATTATCCCTTCCTCTTTAAGCAGTTCCCCTATCGGTTTTGCCACTAAAACCTCCTTCCTTCAACCAGAAAAGCCGTTGATAAATAGCCTTTTCCATCCTCTTTGGAGTAAACAAAACTACTGTTTTTGGGTTGAACTCTCTCAGAAAGCTTAGAAAGAAACTCCATAGCCTCTTTTTTAGAGGATACATAGTCTCCACTACACTCAACCTCAAGCTTGACAGAAAACTCACCTCTAACCGTTTGGCGAATAGTATTTGCTCTTTTTGTCCCTATCGCTCCAGTATAAACAGGCTTTTTATTAAAAGAGCCAGAGGAGCTTACATTTAGTTTCTCAATCCTTGCACCCTCAGGCACTATACCCGTTATCCATGTTAAAAATTTTCCCATATCCAGCTCATTCAAAGCCAATTTTTTGTATTTGGAAACCTGAAAAAGAACCTTAATCTCTTTTTGTGATACATTCCTTAAACTTATCTGCTTTTTAAGCCCGTTTAGTGTATAAAGCTTCTCTTTGAGCTCAAAATCGAGCCTCCTGAGCAACATATATCTCTGAAAACCGTAAAAAGATATAACAAAAAAGAACAGTAAAGAAGCTACAAAAATAGCCTTTGACAGCTCGTAAGAAACAATGCTGTGAACATAGTCCATTTCAAGAAAATCAAAATCACCATTTACATGCAAAAGTCCTAAAAGGTGTATAGGTTCACCTTCCGCATTCTCTACATCCTCAAAGTTGACAAATAGTGTTTCATCCCGCTTAAGCTCATCCAAGGTTTCTGAAAACGCCGAGCGAGATGTTATTCTCCTATTAACAACAAAATCCTTACCCGCTTCAAACTCTAAAACAGAAGCCCCATACACAAAAGCCACCGAATCCTTATCTATTTTGCTCTTTTTTAAATACTCGTATAAGGCAATCTCAACAGGAACCACATACTCAACTGTAAAAATCTCTTTAATCAAAGAAACAGTTTTTATATCATTGACAGGCACAGCACAAACGGCAACCTTAGCCTGCGTCCCCTGCATATCCAAAATCTTTCCCTTGGCTTTAAATTCCTCAACAAATATTGATTGGTCGTTTATGTATTTTCTCAAAACAACGCCCAGCAGTTTCTTATTTGTCAGCTTCAAGTTAATCGTATCAATATAGGTAAGCTCAGAAAAGAAACCAACGCGCGCATATTTTACACCTCTCTTTCTCTTTATCTCTGAAAGTTGTGAAATCTTGCACACACCATGCTCGACAATTTTACCCCTTTTTGCAATTGCATACTCCACCATATCGGGCATAGATGTGGAAACTGTGATTAAAATAACCTTTTTGCCTTTAAAAAGTCTAAACAAAACCTACCTCCACAACCTACAATATCGCCAAAAATATAGAGCAAATTCTATTCCAAACAGTATTTTAAAATCACTTCTTTTAAAATAACAGTTACTTAAGCTTTATAATCAGATCACCAGCCTCTATGTTATCCCCCTCAGAGAGATAAACCTTCTCAACAACACCGTCAATGGCTGCCTTAATCTTTGTCTCTATCTTCATTGCCTCTGTTATAACAATCAGGTCATCCTTTTTAACCCTATCCCCCTCTTTTACAAATATCTTAACTATTGTGCCAGGCATCATAGCGCAAACATCGTGTGGGTCGTCAAGATTGCCTTTAACATTTGACTTTATTTTAGCAGCAACCTTCTCATCCTTTACATTAACGCTTCTCGCCTGCCCGTTGAGTTCAAACAGAACCTTTCTGAAACCCCTCTTATCAGGCTCTGCCATACTTACATATTTAATGAACAGTGTTTTTCCTTCCTCAATGTCAACTTCTATCTCCTCGTTGGTCTTCAATGGATAGAAAAACGCCCTTGTGTCCAGAATAGACGCATCTCCATACTCATTTGTAAACTTTAAGTAATCAACAAACACCTTGGGGTAAAGGGCAAAAGAGACAAGCTCCTCATCCGTAAACTCCCTTTTAAATTGAGCCTTAAGTTCCTCATGAGCTTTCTCAAAATCAAAAGGTGGAAGTAGTTTTCCAGGCCTATCCTTCAAAGGTTTCTCACCCTTTAGAACTATTTTTGCAAGCTTCTCATTAAATCCACCGTAAGGCTGTCCCATCATACCTTTAAAAAAGCTAACCACAGAGTCTGGAAACGAGAGGTTCTCTCCCTTTGTATATAAATCCTCAGGCTCCAGGTTATTCTGGACTAAAAATAGTGCAAGGTCGCCAACAACCTTAGAAGATGGAGTTACCTTTATCAAATCACCCAGCATGTCGTTAACCTTTTTATACATCTTTTTAATCTGCTCCCATTTGTCGATTAATCCAAGACTCTCAACCTGAACCACAAGGTTGGAGTATTGACCACCGGGTATCTCGTGCTCATAAACCTCTGCTGTCGGGGCTTTTAAACCTGTCTCGCAGCAGAAGTAGTACTTTCTCACCTTCTCAAAATAGCTGGCCACCTCCTGTGCTTTTGAAAAATCCACACTGGACGCTTTTTTTGTATTGGAAAGGGCAGCTAAAATGGAGTTTAGGCTCGGCTGACTTGTCAATCCCGCCATAGAACTCATGGCAAGGTCAACAATATCCGCCCCCGCTTCAACAGCCATTAGCACAGATGCCTCGCCATTCCCACTTGTATCGTGTGTATGGAAATGAATGGGAAGCCCTGTCTCCTCTTTTATTGCCTCAACCAAAACCTTTGCGGCATACGGCTTGACAAGCCCTGCCATATCCTTAATAGCTATTATATCTGCACCAGCCTCCTTTAGCTGTTTTGCAAGTTTAATGTAATAATCAAGTGTGTATTTTTTCCTTGATTTATCTAAAATATCACCTGTGTAGCTAATCGCCGCCTCACAGATTTTACCCTGATTTTTCACCTCCTCCATGGCTGGTTTCAGCTGCTCCACCCAGTTAAAGCAATCAAAAATCCTAAAAATATCTATCCCTGCCTCCGATGCACTCTTAATAAATCTCTTAACCACATTGTCGGGGTAGTTTGTATAACCAACAGCATTGGAAGCCCTGAGAAGCATCTGAAACAGAATATTGGGTATTCTCTCCCTCAGTTTCTTAAGCCTATCCCAGGGAGACTCCTTTAAAAACCTATAAGCCACATCAAATGTGGCACCACCCCACATCTCTAAAGAAAAGATATTGTTCAAGTGGTAAGCATAAAGGTCTGCCACATTCAACATATCTATGGTTCTCAGCCGTGTTGCAAGTAAGGACTGATGTGCATCCCTGAATGTTGTGTCTGTAATTAAAACCTCTCTGGATGAATTGATTTTGTCAATAACACCTTTCACACCCTTCTCTGTTAAAATATCACGCCAACCTTTAGGAAACTCCTTACCAGCCTTTTCCCTGTAAACTGGAATGGTGGGCAGAGCAATATTGTCATCAATTCTGGCATTGGATGGGTTATTAATAATATTGTTCGCTAAAAACTTTAGCACCTTGGTTGCCCTATCCCGCCTTTTTGGGAATCTGTAAAGCTCTCTTGTGGTATCTACAAAGTTTGTATCAAAATCACCGCTTAAAAACCTCTCATGGGTGATAACATTCTCCAGAAAAGGAATATTGGTCTTTACACCCCTTATTCTAAACTCCCTTAAAACCCTGTGCATCTTCTTAACGGCCTGTTCAAATGTCAAAGCCCATGTAGAAACTTTAACAAGTAAAGAATCGTAGTATGGGCTGATCTTAGCCCCAGCATAGGCGCTGCCTGCGTCAAGCCTCACACCAAAACCTGCTGGGCTTCTATAAACCTGAATCTCTCCAGTATCTGGCATAAAGTTATTTTCAGGGTCTTCTGTTGTAATCCTGCACTGTATTGCATATCCACTCTTCTTTACGGTGCTCTGGGAATATATACCTATCTCTCTGTCAGAGAGTTTTTTACCTTCAACTATAAGAATCTGGGACTGAACAATATCAACACCTGTAATAAGCTCTGTTATGGTGTGCTCCACCTGAATGCGGGGATTTACTTCAAGGAAATAAAACTCTCCACCATCCACAAGGAACTCCACCGTTGCAGCAGAGGTTATGTTTGACTCATGGGCAATTTTTAAGGCTGCACTGTAAAGCTCTTCAAGAAGGCTTAAGGGCAAGCTTGGTGAGGGAGCAACCTCGATAATCTTCTGGTGCCTCCTTTGAATAGAGCAGTTTCTCTCATAGAGATGCACTATATTTCCATGTTTGTCCGCCAATATCTGCACCTCAATATGCTTGGGAGCGGGCAGGTACTTCTCAACAATAACATCATCCCTCCCAAAAGATTTTTTGGCCTCTCTCTTCAAGCTTTCAAAGTTCTCGTCAACATCGTTATCGTTAAACGCAATCCTTATGCCCCTACCCCCACCGCCGGCTGTGGCCTTCATCATGATGGGATACCCTATATCCTTGGCTATTTTTTTAACCTCATCTGTAGAGCTAACATTGCCCTCAGAGCCACCTATAACGGGCACACCACACTTTAAAGCCAGCTGCTTCGAAAGGAGCTTATCGCCAAAAAGCTCCAACACCTCAGGCTCAGGACCTATAAAATTAATCCCTGCTTCTTTGCATTTTTCAGCAAACTCACGGGATTCAGCAAGGAAACCGTAGCCAGGATGGATAGCGTCAACCCCATGCCTGAGAGCAATATCTATGATTTCATCGATATTCAAATAGGCAGCTACTGGCTCTAAACCCTTGCCCACAAGGTATGCTTCATCTGCTTTATACCTGTGTAGAGAATACTTATCCTCCTCTGAATAGATAGCCACCGTGTTGATACCAAGCTCGGTGGCAGCTCTGAAAACTCGAATAGCGATTTCACCCCTATTGGCACATAAAATTTTCTTTATTTTCATGGCTCCTCCTATCTGCAATTTTTCACTTTATACCAAATAAACTCGGATTAGTCAATAAAATCATTGTATAGACACCAAATTTTGTTGACTTAACAAGTTAAAAAATAAAATATAAAATATATTACTAAATTTCACTGCGTTCACAATTTTTTAAAAGTGAACCCGATATTTCTTATTTACTTAACAAGATTTAAAAATTTAAACCGTTCACTTTGTCAAACAAAATTTAATATTTTCACGATTTGAAACTAAAAAACAATAATTATTGTCTTGACAAGCTTTTTCTCATGCTCTATAAACTTACCAATAAACTTTTAAGGAGGTGAGCTATGAAGCGATTGTTAAGCTCGCTTGTAGCGGTATTGGTAGCCTTAACCTTCCTGGCAAACGCAAGTCTTGCTGGAGAGGTTAAGGTTGGTGTCGTGTTGCCTATGACAGGCCTTGTTGCAGCATTTGGTCAGAGTGCATGGAAGGGTATTAAACTGGCTCAATCCATGGAGCCAAAGACAAAGAACGGCTGCAAGGTAAAGCTCATCCTGCTCGACAACAAGGGAATGAAGGTCGAAACGGCAAACGCAGTAAGTAAACTTATCACAGACAACCATGTTAGAGCAATCATCGGTGCAATTACAAGCTCAGACACAATGGCTGGTGCACCTATTGCAGAGAAGCATCATATTCCTATGATTACTTCCTCTGCAACAAACCCTCTTGTAACAAAGGGTAAAAAGTACATATCAAGGGCATGCTTTATAGACCCATTCCAGGGAGCAGTTGCAGCCAAGTATGCGAGAAACAAACTCCATGCAAAAACAGCTGCAGTTATGATTGAGAGGGATCAGGACTACTCCGTTGGTCTGGCTCACGCATTTATTAAGGCATTCAAAAAGTTGGGTGGCAAAATTGTAGCTGTTGAGTTCTTCCAGTCCACAGATCAGGACTACTCTGCACAGATCTCTGACATTAAAGCCAAACACCCGGATATAATTTACATGCCATCTTACTATCAGGAGATTGCTCTTTTTGCACGCCAGGCAAGACAGTATGGTTTGAAACAGCCCATCCTTGCAGGTGACGGTGCTGAGGCTGAAGCACTTATTAAAATCGGTGGAAAAGCTGTTGAAGGCTTAACATTTACAACACACTTCGATCCACACGCTGCAGCTACACCACTAACAGTCAAATTCATCAAGCTATACGAGAAGAAATATGGAACTCCACCAGATGCTATGGCAGCTTTAGGTGCAGATGCCTACTTCATACTTGTCCAGGCTATTAACAAAGCTGGTGGCTGCAACGCTAAGCCTGAAAAAATTAATTACTACATCAGACACACAAAGAACTTCAAGGGCGTAACAGGCACTATAACAATTGATCCTAAAACTGGAAACGCTATTAAGAGTGCAGTTATAAGGAAGGTTAAGAACGGCAAGTTTGTCTATGTGACAACTGTCAATCCTTAAAAAACAAAAAGGGGGCTTCAAAGCCCCCTAATCTATTTTAGGTGGGGTAAGATGAATCTAACGATTGTTTTACAACAGTTGGTCAACGGTATCTCGCTCGGAAGCCTCTACGGGCTTGTGGCAATTGGTTATACGATGGTTTACGGCGTAATAAGGCTCATCAACTTTGCGCACGGCGACATCATGATGGTAGGAATGTATTTCGCTTTCACAGGTATTGCCATGCTGTTTCTTCCATGGTGGGCTGCATTCCTGCTATCTATGTTGGCAAGTGCACTTGTGGGTGTGATCATAGATAGGGTGGCATACAAGCCACTGAGAAACGCAAGCAGGATCTCAGCCCTGATAACAGCCATCGGTGTTTCTTTCTTCTTAGAAAACTCATTTTTAGTAATCTACGGCGGAGTGCCAAAGGCTTTCCCTGTTCCCTCAGTGTTTGGTGGAGCAATAAACATACACGGTGTTATTTTCCCAAACATAGCAATAATAACGCCTATTGTGGCGATGATATTTCTTATGATTCTTCTATTCATCCTCCACAAAACAAAGTACGGGATGGCTATGAGAGCACTCTCCTTCGACTTTGAAACAGTCAGGATAATGGGGGTTAATGTTGATCTCGTTATTTCCATGGTTTTTGCAATAGGTTCCTTCCTTGCAGCATTGAGTGGTATTTTCTGGGCTATGAGGTATCCTGCGATAAATCCATTGATAGGTATTATGCCGGGTTTAAAAGCATTTGCAGCTGCGGTTTTAGGTGGAATAGGTTCTGTAACCGGTGCAGCAATAGGTGGTTTCATTATTGGAATCTCAGAAATTTTGGTTGTCGCACTTTTCCCATCTCTTGCAGGATACAAAGACGCTTTTGCATTCCTGTTCCTGATATTTGTTCTCCTGTTTAAGCCAACAGGCATCATGGGCGAAGACTTAGAGAGGGGGAGATTCTAAACCATGAAGTTAGATAGAAACAATATATTGACAGCTCTTTCCATAGCTTTGTTTTTCCTGTTTGTATGGTGGGCTAACCACCATCTTACATCCTATGCTGTAAGAATATGGGAAGACACGCTCATATTTTTAATGCTTTCTGCAGGATACAACCTCATAAACGGTGTTACCGGGCAGTTTTCTTTGGAACCAAATGGATTTGTTGCAATAGGTGCCTATGTTACAGCCATACTTATCCTAACTCCCGCACAAAAAGAAAGTATGTTTATCATTGAGCCTATGGTTCCATGGCTTGCTAATCTTCACATGTCATTTCTACCTGCGCTAATAATCGGTGGTATAGTCACGGCAATTGTAGGATTCCTCCTTGGATTTCCCGTATTTAGAGTTAGAGGAGACTACCTTGCTATAGTCACACTGGGATTTGGTTTGACAATTAGGGTTGTTTCAAACAATACAATAACCATCACAAACGGTTCTTTAGGTCTTAAAGGAATACCCACTTACACCAACATTTGGTGGTGCGCTGTTTGGGTTGTTATTGCAATGATAGTAATAATGAGAATAGTTGACTCAGCTTTTGGTAGAGCAATGAAGGCAATAAGGGACGATGAAGATGCAGCCATTGCAATGGGCATAAACACATTGTGGATGAAGCAGATAGCGTTTGTTACCGCTGCATTTTTCGAGGGAGTTGGTGGTGGATTACTTGCCAGCTTAATCACAATTATTTCACCAACAGTCTTCACTTTCTTCTTAACATTCGAACTTTTAATAATCATTGTTGTGGGCGGTCTGGGTAGTATGACAGGAACAGCGATAGCAACGGTACTTGTAGTATGGGGAAGTGAGCTTTTAAGGGTTGTAGAACAACCTATGAACATTTTTGGGTTACATATTCCTGGTATACCGGGTATGAGAATGGTTGTCTTCTCAATCCTCTTAATAGTGATTATGATATTTGCTCGTGAGGGCATTATGGGTCAAAAGGAGTTCTCCTGGGATTGGTTATTTAATAAATTCAAAGGAAAGAGAGCATAAAAAGCCATGAGTAACATAATTTTAAAATGTGAGAACCTAACGATGCAATTTGGCGGTCTTGTCGCCGTAAACAAGTTCTCTATCCAAATAAGAGAGGGCATGATATTTGGTCTAATCGGACCAAACGGAGCTGGAAAGACCACGGCGTTCAACATGATTACAGGAAATCTTAAACCAACCTCTGGAAAGGTTTACTTTTACGACAAAGACATCACAGGAATGAAGCCTTACAAAATAGTCTCCCTCGGCATGGCAAGAACATTTCAGAACATTAGGCTTTTCTCCAACCTGAGTGTCCTTGAAAATGTTTTAACGGGTTATCACCACAAGTTAAAATACAACCTCATAGACACAATTTTAAGAACACCAAGGTTTTACAAGTATGAAAATCAGATGAAAGAAGAGGGAATGAAACTGCTTGAGAGTGTTCGCTTAGAAGAGAAAGCAAACTTCAGGGCAAGTGAACTGCCTTATGGAGAGAGGAGAAAAGTTGAAATAGCAAGGGCGCTTGCAACGGGTCCTAAACTGTTGTTGCTTGATGAGCCTGCCGCTGGCATGAACCCTCAGGAGACCACCGACTTGATGTACTTCATTCAGGAGGTAAAAGAAAAATTCGACCTAACAGTTTTTCTAATTGAGCACGACATGAAGTTTGTTATGAATCTGTGTGAAACAATAGCCGTTTTAGATCACGGCGTTAAGATAGCAGAGGGCAAACCAGAAGAGATAAGAAAGAATCCTGATGTAATAAAGGCTTATCTGGGAGATATCAATGCTTGAGGTAAAAGATTTAAATGTATTTTATGGGGTAATACATGCCGTTAAAGGCATTAACTTTAATGTTCCAGATGGAAAGATAGTTACACTTATTGGGGCAAATGGAGCAGGAAAGTCGAGCACACTTAAAGCCATTATAGGACTTGTGAGACCCAAAGGCGAGATACTCTTTAAAGGAAAAGAGATAAGTAAAATGCCAGCCCACCTAATAGCACGCTCTGGCATAGCCCTTGTCCCAGAGGGAAGAAGGGTGTTTGTGAATTTAACAATTCTTGAAAATCTGCGCATGGGTGGGTTTAACAAAGAGCTCCACGAACTGGAGCCTCTGTATGAAAAGATGTTTGAGCTTTTCCCTATACTGAAAGAAAGGGCTTACCAGAAAGCTGGAACTCTCTCTGGTGGAGAGCAACAGATGCTCGCAATTGCAAGGGCTCTTATGAGTGAACCGGAGCTTTTGATGCTTGATGAGCCAAGCCTCGGTCTTGCACCTCTAATAGTTGCCGAAGTTTTTGATATTTTAAAGGAGCTGAACAAACAGGGAAGGACAATCCTGCTTGTTGAGCAGAACGCAGCCCAGGCTCTTAAGCTTGCAGACTACGGCTATGTTCTTGAAAACGGAACGATTGCGCTGGAAGGTGAAGCGAGCGGACTACTTGAGAACGACGAGGTAAGAAAGCGATACCTGGGTGAAGATTAAATTTTCCTTGATTTTATATTCATTTTGTTCTATATTTTGAAATTATGAAAATAGGAAGCAAGATCAGGGAGATAAGGTTGCGCAAAAATATGACCCTGAGAGATTTAAGCAAAAGGTCTGGCTGCTCCTTAGGGTTTCTCTCCCAGGTCGAGCGGGATCTTGTCTCCCCTACCATATCAAGCCTAAAAAGAATAGCGGATGCTCTGGACATAAACATAATCTCTCTGTTTGAAGAGACAGAGCCACCCGTGGACTCCATAGTTGTCAGGCGTGCAAACAGAGGGAAATTCGAGAACAGACGGTCAAAGGTAAAATACGAGCTTTTAAGACCCCAGTTCTCAGATACATCGATAGAAGCCCTGTATATGTACTTAGAACCGGGTGCTGCAAGTGGCCCCACACCGCATTCACACAACGGAGAGGAGCTTGTCATTGTTCTTAAGGGCAAGTTGGAAATAGAGGTAGGTGGCAAATCATACATACTTAACGAAGGCGACTCTGCAGTTTACAACTCAAACATACCCCACAAGTGGAAAAACAGGTACAACGGCCAGACAGAGGTTATTTGGGTCAACCATCCCCCAACCTTTTGATAAAAGTTTAGAAAAACATTAAATTTTGTGATAAACTTATGCTCCCATGAAAGAGATTAAGAGCAAAGAGGAGTTCTTTGAATTCATATCAAATAAAACACCGGTGCTTGTTGTTTTTTCCACACACGACTGTGCAACATGTGTTCCAGTAAAAGAAAAGGTGGAGAGAAATTTCAAAGAGATACCCAAAGCAAATGTTTACCTTGACAGTGTAAAGGAGCTCTCAGGAGAACTTTCAATATTCAATGTTCCAACGGTTTGCATATACCTTGAAGGCAGAGAGTTTTATAGATTTGTCAGGGTGTTCTCAATGGATGATATCAAAGAGAAATTGAACAGGCTGATGGAGTATGTTTAGAAATGTTTGTCCATGAGTTGATTTTTGAAAGATGCAAAAACGAGGCAGAACAGATTAAAGTTGTGGATGTTAGAATAGGGCTTGGATATACCCTTGTTGAACTTGAAAACAGCATGTGCGGGCTATCCTATAGCTTTACGAAAGAGCTAAACATTAAAACTTGTACCTTGCTTGAAAGTGCTGGTGAGCTCATCGGGAAAAAAGCTTTATGCCTGCTTGAAAGGATTTTTTCATACAACCTATTGGATGCGTCTTTAGGGCTTGCCTGTGCAAATGCAATAATCAACAGCAAGGTCTCCGACAAAGACATAGACATAACAGCACAGATAACAAGTAAAGACAAAGTTGTAATGGTGGGATACTTTTCACCACTCGTTAAACAGATTAAGGATAAAACAGAAAGATTTATAATATGCGAAAGGGACTCACGAGAGGGCACGCTACCAGACTATGCAGCTTACTTTGAAATGCAAGATGCAGATGTCGTAATCATAACAGCGACATCAATAATCAACAAAACGATAGACAACCTACTCGAACATACCCAAAAAGCAAGAATAGTATCTATTATGGGACCTTCAACCCCAATGGATAGGGAAATCTTTAAAAATAGAGCAACCCACCTCTGTGGCAGTGTTGTTTCCAATATCAAGCTTGCAAAAGATGTAGTAAGCCAGGGTGGGGGCACAAAAAAATTGAAGCCAGCCATAAAAAAGGCGTGTGTAGTTGTTTAAAAAGGAGGAAATATGGCAAAACACTGCCTCTCTTTAGCGGACTTGAAGAAAGAGGATATATTAAATCTGATTGAGCTTGCAGGAATAATCAAAGCAAAGATAAAAAACGGCGAGGATTACAAACCTTTAAGGGGCACAATACTCGGTATGATATTTGAAAAATCATCAACGAGAACAAGGCTCTCCTTTGAAGCAGGAATGAAAAGACTGGGCGGAGACGCAGTTTTTCTATCCAACAGAGACATACAACTTGGAAGGGGAGAAACCATAGAGGACACGGCTCGGGTTGTCTCTAGATATGTGGATATAATCATGATAAGAACCTACGAGCATGCAAGGCTTGAGCTTTTTGCAAAATACTCCACAGTCCCCGTTATAAACGCTTTAACAGACCTACTCCATCCTTGTCAGGTGCTCTCAGACCTGTTCACAATAAAGGAAAGGCTGGGCAGTTTAAACAATATAAAAATAGCCTATGTGGGCGATGGAAACAATATGGCAAACTCCTGGCTTTTAGCAGCAGCTGTTTTGGGATTAAATCTGAGTGTTGCCACGCCAAAGGACTGCTCTGTAAACGGTTCAGTACTCAGCGAAGCAGTTAAACTATCCAAAGAGAGCAAAGCCCATATAACAATCACAGATAACCCTGTCGAGGCTGTCAAGGGAGCCAAAGTAATATACACAGATGTCTGGGCATCGATGGGTGAAGAGAGTCAGAAAGAAAAAAAACATGCACTTTTACGACCGTATCAGGTGAACAGAGAGCTTGTTAAATATGCAGACAAAGATTTTATATTTATGCACTGTCTTCCCGCACATCGAGGTGAAGAGGTGGAAGCAGAGATAATAGATTCCGAGCACTCAGTGGTTTGGGACGAGGCAGAAAACAGAACTTACGCACAACTTGCCGTTATTTTAAAATTAATGGGGAGGGACAAATAATGGAGGTTAAAAAGGTTGTTTTAGCCTACTCCGGTGGACTGGATACATCTGTGATAGTCAAGTGGCTGCAGGACAAATACAACTGTGAGGTAATTACATACACAGCAAACTTAGGTCAAAATGAAGACTTAGAACCAATTAAAGAGAAAGCGCTCAAGGTAGGTGCAAAAAAAGCCTATATTGAGGATGTTAGAGAGGAGTTCCTCAACGAATATGTGATGAAAGCATTTAAATTTGGTGCACTCTATGAGGGTAAATACCCACTTGCCACAGCTTTGGGAAGACCTCTGATCACAAAGAAGATGATAGAAATAGCAAAAAAAGAGGGAGCCGACGCCATAGCCCATGGCTCAACAGGCAAGGGAAACGATCAGGTTAGATTTGATGTATCTGCAGTTGCCTTAAAACCAGACATAAAGGTTATAGCACCTGTAAGAGAGTGGGAGTTAAAATCGAGAGACGAGGAGATTGAGTACGCAAAGAGGCACGGTATACCTGTTCCTGTCACCAAGGATAAACCGTATTCAATAGATAGAAATATCTGGGGACTGTCGGTAGAAGCTGGACCATTGGAAGACCCCTATTTTGAGCCACCAGAGGATATATACTCAATGACACAAAGTCCAGAAAAGGCACCAAACGAGCCTGAATATGTAGAGATTGAGTTTGAGCAGGGTGTACCTAAAGCCTTAAACGGAGATAGAATGGGTATTGTTGAGCTTGTTGAAAAAGCCAACGAACTCGCAGGCAGGCATGGAGTTGGAAGGATTGACATGATAGAAAACAGACTTGTTGGCATTAAATCAAGGGAGATATACGAAGCGCCTGCTGCCGTAATGCTACTTGAGGCTAAAAGAAGCCTCGATGAGCTGATTTTAGACAGGGAAACCCTCCATCTAAAAGACCATCTCGCCCTGAAATATGCAGAGCTCGTATATTACGGCTACTGGTTCTCAGAGCTAAGAGAAGCTCTGGATGCCTTTTCAGAGAAGCTAAACCAAAAGGCTACAGGAGTGGTAAAAGTTAAGCTATTCAAAGGAAAAGCAACAACCGTAGCAAGAAAATCTCCATACGCTCTGTACTCAAAGGAGCTTGCAACCTACGACCCAACCGATAAATTTGTTCACAAATACGGTGAAGCATTTTGCTATATATGGGGGCTACCCCTCAAGGTGGCTGCGCAGGTAAAAAATAAAAATCAGTAGGGGCTAAAGCCCCTTTTTTGCCCTTTTTCACAATGCCACATGCAGTAATTCAAGCGAAAAAAGCTTTATCCTGCTTAAATGGTGATAATCTGTTTTTCTCAAAAAAAAGCGGCTTCCTAATATCCCCAGTCTCCACGAAGTGTGAAAACTTTATTATTAGAGCTTATCAAAACGGCGAAAAGATAGTTGTAAAGTTGGACAAAACCACAAATCCACTTATAACAGATGATGTAAAAAGTGCTGTTTTAAATTTCTCACTTTATTTAGCGAAAAAGCTAAATGGAAAGACAATTCACCACAACTTGGTCGAAACCAAAAAAGAGTGCGAAGTCTTAAAAAGATACCTTTTGGACATTGAGGATATAAATAAAAAAGGTTTCAACACCCTTTTGAATAGCAGAAAAATAGCTATTGAGATTGGCATAGGAAAAGGTGAATTTCTATGTGAAACCGCTAAAAAGAACCGAGATACGGTGTTTGTCGGGTTTGAAATAGCAAATGAGCCTATCTCTAAAGCTGCTTTAAGGTTTTCAAGAGAAAATATAGATAACATAAAGCTCGTTCACTACGATGCACGGTTCGGGCTTGACCTGTTCGATGCAAACACCGTCCAAACCATCTATGTGAACTTTCCTGAGCCTTGGTTTAAATTTAAAAAGTTGAAACATGCCCTCCTTAATACAACCACTATAAAAAAGATAGAGAGGATACTAAAAAAAGGAGGAACATTTGAACTGCTAACAGACAATCTGGCTTATGCAGTCAGCATATCGACGGCTCTCGAGCTCTTCACAAAACTGAAATGCAACCAAGAAAGGTGCATAGAAACTTCTAACAAAAGCATAAACACCTATTTCGAGCGACGCTGGAAGAGAAAGAGACGCACAATTTACAGTGTTATTTATAAAAAAACAGATGAAACACCAGATTTGGAACCAATTGATTTACAGTTTCCGCTAAAAATACGCAAGGATTATATTTTAAAAGACGGATTAATATTCAAAGTTTTGGATATATTTGAAAACAATAAAAACGAAAAAATAGCCGAGATTACCTTTGGTGAAAGCGTAAACCCGCAGCATGCTTACTTCGGCTTATCAGAGGATAGCGAACTCTTCCCTTTGCCTCAAACTGTTTTTCTCCTTGACCAAGAAGCAAGATTATCCTTGAGAATGGCAAATCTTTAGCCTCACCGTAGTTTTAATCATAAAAGTTTTTTTAAACTCATCTATAGTTAAACCTGTCAAACTACCCTCTATCGCCCGAAAATCAAAAAATCGTATCTGGTAGGATTTAGGCAGGTTTTTCCTCTACTTGCAAAAAGCTAATTTCAGAAATGGAAGCCAACTCTTTGGCATGCTCAATAGTCATACTGACTACATTGCCATTTTCGTCCAAATCCAAATATAAATTTTCGTTAACTTCTTTTGTTTCATAAACTTTTCCATCTGATAGTTGTATCAGGGCTGTGTCGGTATCAGGAAAGTACAATACCTTCATGTTTCTTCTCCCCTTTTGAAACTTCTGTCAAAAAAAGCATTATGAACAGTTTGCTCATCTTCCAGGATTACAACCCTTAAGTGCTTTTCAACCTCTTCAATATAACCCCACATTCTTATTCTTCCATCTTTCTGCCTCTCTATTTTGATAGGCTCTCTAATTACTCTTTCTATCCATTCATCCTTGATTATTTTCCTATCTTCCCTTTGCCGAGTGTATAAAAAATACCTTGTATACTTAAGCTCCATTTTGTAATTATAGCACCTTAAATATCTATAGGCAAGAATTACCGGGCTCTCTAAAGCCCGGTAATATTTTTACTATCCCACAAGTTCTTTCATATCATCTTCAACATTACTAATTGTAGTAATGTTGAAGTTTTCAACTAATACCTTGAGCACATTCGGGGAAACAAAGGCCGGAAGTGTTGGACCTAACTTAATATTCTTAACACCGAGATACAACAGAGCAAGTAAAACTGCTACAGCCTTCTGCTCATACCATGCAATGTTGTATGCAATCGGAAGGTCATTAACACTATCTGCTCCAAAAATCTCTTTGAGTTTTAAAGCTATTACAGCCAGAGAATAGCTGTCGTTGCACTGCCCAGCATCCAACACCCTTGGGATGCCACCTATATCTCCCAGGTTTAGTTTAATATAGCGATACTTTGCGCAACCTGCTGTTAAAATCACAGTATCCTTGGGCAACTTCTTGGCAAACTCTGTGTAGTACTCCCTCGTTTTGTGTCTGCCATCGCACCCCGCCATAACCACAAATTTCCTTATTGCTCCAGATTTAACAGCATCAACAACCTTGTCGGCAAGCTTGAACACCTGCTCATGAGCAAAACCACCTACAATTTTACCACTTTCAAGCTCTGTGGGGGGCTTACACTTTTTAGCCATCTCTATTATCTCTGAAAAATCCTTAGGTTTTCCGTTAACCCTATCCGGAATATGCTTAACACCCGGAAACCCAACCTCTCCTGTTGTGAACACTCTATCTTTGTAGCTCTCTTTTGGCGGAACAAGACAGTTTGTTGTCATAAGAATAGGTCCGTTGAATGCCTCAAATTCTCTATCCTGCTGCCACCATGCGTTCCCATAGTTTCCAACAAAGTGGTCATATTTCTTAAATGCTGGATAGTAATTCGCAGGTAGCATCTCTCCGTGTGTATAAACATCAACCCCTGTGCCTTTCGTCTGCTCAAGCAACTCCTCCATATCCTTCAAATCGTGCCCGGAAATCAAAATACCTGGGTTGTTCCTGACACCCAAGTTAACCTCTGAAATCTCCGGATGGCCATAGGTTTCAGTATTGGCTTTATCAAGAATTGCCATAGCCTTAACGGCTGTCTCACCCGTCTTCATTGCATATCCAACAAGCTCGTCAACACCTAGATTTTCTGTTGTAATAGCCATACCTTCTGCCAGAAAGTTCCAGACATCCTGATCCTCATATCCCAAAACAGCAGCGTGTTCAGCGTATGCCGCCAAGCCTTTCAAACCGTAAATAATCAACTCTTTCAAAGACCTGATATCTTCGTTCTGCTCAGCAGGAATCTTTGCATCGTCCCACTTTGCAAGAAACTCCTCTTTGGTAGTGCCATTCCATGTGGCTGAGTCATGCAACCCTTCATCGCTGATGTTGTATTTCTTCTTTAGCTCATCCCTGAGTTTCAATCCTTCAGAAATAGTCTCGGCGATCCTGTCTTCATCAAAGTTAACATTGGTTATTGTCGTAAACAGAGCTTTTGCTATAAATCTTCCAACCCTTGGCTCAACAGTACCAGCCTTTTTTGAAACCACACCCAGACCCTTCGTTACATAGACAAGAACATCCTCTAAGTTTGCAGTTCTCTCATCCTTTCCGCATACGCCCTTATGATTAGCGCATGCAACATTCTTCAATGTCTCCTGACACTGGAAACAAAACATAGACATAAAAGCACCTCCTTGCTTTTTCGTTATACACAGTATATATTATGATGAGCTAATTTTTATTGATTTCAGTCAAGGAAATGGACAAGAAAGAGGCGCTTGAGCATTTTTTACAGGTTTTAAACATAAAAGATGAGCAGTTTTTTAAAGATTTAAACGCCATCTCCATGCTAATAACAAAACATAAGGGAGAGGTGTTGTTTTTGGAAGGAGAAAAAGGAGAGGAGCTCTTTTTTATAATAAACGGTGCAATAAAACTGTTCAAAACAAACAAGGATGGCAAAGAGATAACAATAAACATAGCCCAGAGCGGGGAGCTTTTTGCGGAAATAGTCCTATTTTTAGAAAACAGATACCCCGTAAGCGCAATGGCGATAGAAGACAGCCTGCTTCTTTCTATAAATGCATTTAGAATGTTCGAGAAAATAAAAGAAAGTCCTGCATTCGCCATGAAACTCCTCGGTATGTTTGCTCGAAGATTGAGTTTCCTGACAGAAAAGATAAAAGAGATATCCACAGAGGACGCAAAGGAAAGGCTTTACAACTACCTGAAAAAACTAAGTGATGAAAATGGCCTGGTAAACCTCAAACTGCCCAAAAAAGAAATCTCGTCAAGCATAAGCATGTCTCCAGAAACATTTTCAAGAACCTTAAAGAAATTATCAGATGAAGGCTATATATCAATTGATGGAAAAATCATAAAAATTCTTAAGTAAAGTAACTAATCCAAGCCGTATTCAGATAAATTGATACCACGGGAGATGGCAAATCTCCTCAAATCATCCCTTATGAGTTTCAAAGCAAGCCCAACAGCCAAAGCATCGTCTAAGTATCCCACTCCGGGTAAAAAGTCAGGCACCAAATCAAACGGATTTATTAAATACAAAAAAAGTCCAAAAACGGCTATTACCGTTCTCCACGGTAGGGAATACTCTTTTTTCAAATAACAATCAAACATCTCATAGGCAAGTTTTAGCTGCAAAACTGCTGTCAGAGCAAACTGTGTAGGATTCTCTTTAAGCTCATCTATCTTTCTCCTTGCATCCTCAAGAAAGCCCTCTATATCTATTTTTCTGATAGCATCAAACATCGAAAAAACTTTCTCAATCTGAGCCTTCATAGAAACACCTCACAACTGGTGGAGCTGAGGGGGCTCGAACCCCCGACCTCCACGCTGCCAGCGTGGCGCTCTCCCAGCTGAGCTACAGCCCCATACTCAAACGCTCTTTTGATGTATAATAAAAAACTAATTTTTTGTCAAACCAAAAACCTCGGCAATCCTTACGCTCGCTCTACCATCACCGTAAGGATTTATAGCCCTTGACATCTTTTTATACTCAACTTCATCCTCAAGCAACTTGAGCGTTTCCTTAACAATTCTACTCCTATCAGTTCCAACAAGCTTTGCAACACCTGCCTCTACACCCTCCTGCCTCTCTGTTACCTCCCTCATAACCAAAACCGGTTTGCCAAGACTCGGAGCCTCCTCCTGTATGCCACCAGAATCAGTCAAAACTAAGTATGACTTCTCAAGCAAGTAAATCATATATGGATAACTCAAAGGCTCAATAAGGTGAATGCGTGGGTGTTTTCCCAAAATTCTAAATACAGGCTCTCTAACATTCGGGTTTAGATGAACAGGATAAACAATCTCGACCTCTTCGCATCTTTCTGCTATATCTCTAAGCGCAAGACACATATTCTCAAACGGTTTCCCAAAACTCTCCCTTCTGTGTCCTGTAACCAAAATCAGCTTTGCAGTATGGTTTTTAATCACTGTACTAAAAAATCTTTCTATCTCTTCTTTTAAACCCCTCTTCTCACTTAATATCTTTAAACCCAAGTGAAGGGCATCTATAACGGTATTACCAACAACCCAGATGTTTTCTTTAACACCCTCATTTAACAAATTATCTTTTGCCTTTTGTGTGGGGGTAAAGTGGAAATCTGCCAAGTGAGAAATCAACACCCTGTTTATCTCCTCAGGAAACGGTGAAAATTTATTGAAACTCCTTAAACCAGCCTCTACATGGGCAACTTTTATCTTTTCATAAAATCCAGCAAGAGCACCCACAAAAGCAGTTGTAGTATCGCCCTGAACAAAAATTAAATCGGGTGATGAGTCTTTTAAAACATTCTCCATGCCCTTCACCAAAACCGATGTAATATCAAACAAACTCTGATCACTTTTCATTATGTTTAAATCGTAGTCGGCATGAAGATCAAAAAAATCCAAAACCTGATCCAGCATCTCTCTGTGCTGCCCAGTTATACATATATCAATAGCCACTTTATCTCTATGCTTTTCGAACTCTTTAATAAGGGGAGCTAACTTTATTGCCTCAGGCCGCGTGCCAAAAACGAAGAGAATTTTTCTATATCTCAATTAAATGTTCTTTCTATCTCTTTTTTCAAAAAACTCTCAAACTCTCTTTTAAAACGCTCTTTCTCAAACCTCTTAGCATTATTAACTAAATCATCAGTTTTAAACTTATCACTAACACTTTCAAAATCAACAACAGCTTTTATAATAGCGTCCTTGCTCTGCTCGAAGAAATAAAGTCCTGTCCTTTCAGGAATCACTGTCTCCCTTGCGCCCCCTTTGTAGTAAGCTAAAACAGGCGTGCCGCAGGCTTGAGCCTCAATAGAGACAATACCAAAATCATCAACAGAGGGCAAAATCAACGCCTTTGCTTTCTTTAAAATCGGAACAATCTCTCTGTTCTTTAGCCAGCCTGTAAACTCTATGTTGGGTTTTGCTATCCTTTTTAACGATTCGAAATCATCACCATCACCAACGACTATCAGTTTTTTGCCCAGCTCATTAAACGCTTCAACAACTATGTCCACCCTTTTATAGGCGTTAAATAACCTGCCTATAAATATATAGTAATCGCTCTTTTCCTCTTCTGGCTCAAAGCTATCTACATCTACCGGTGGATATATTACAGTTGCATCTCTACCGTAAATCCTTTTAATCCTTTTTGCCACAAATTTTGAATTGGCAATGAATCTGTCAACGCTTTTTGAAGTTTCCAAATCCCACTTCCTCAGCACTTGCGCTACCAAAGCAAATGGAACTCTTTTTATCGGGCTTAAACTTTTCAGGTAATCGTTATACAAATCCCAGATATACCTCATCGGTGTGTGGCAGTAGCATATATGGAGCTGTCCCTCACGTTTTTTAAAACCCTTCGCAACAGAGTGGGAAGATGAGACTACAACATCGTAATCTTCAAGTTCCCAGCTTTTAACAGCATAGGGGTACAGGGGAAGGAAGTTTTTGTAAATCTTTTCAATGCCGGGTATTTCGTTCAAAAAGGTCGCCCTAATATCCTGTATCTTTAGCTCACTGGCTGCCTGTTTGTTGTAAAAAAGTGTATGGACGGGTGCGGGCTGAACCTCAAGCATAGCAGCCAGCACCTCTTCTGCTCCTGCTATTTTGTATAGCCAATCGTGTGTGTATGCCAATTTCATAGAGATTCCTCTAACAACTCACAGTGTTTTTCTATCGATTTAGACCATCTAAATTCTAAAGCTCTCTTTTTTCCCTTTTCTATCAAACTATACCTTAAATTTTCATTCTTCACCACATTAAATATACCTTTTGCAATACTATCTGTATTCCCAGGGTCAACATAGACTGCTGCATCACCACAAATCTCAGGCAAAGCTGCCCTTCCTGACACAATAACTGGCGTTCCAGACGCCATTGCCTCAAGCGGTGGAAAGCCAAAGCTCTCATAAAAAGAAGGGAAAACAAAAGCCAGAGCTTTTTTATAAATGTCAGAAAGCTTGCGATTATCGTTAATCTGACCTTTAAACTCAAGATATTCACTTGGAATGGCTTTAATTAACCTTTCCACCCCTTTGCTCAGTCTCATTATTTCAGGTTTCATACCAACAACAACGAGCTTTTTGTCTATTGCTTTATAAATCCTTTTAAAAGCTTTAAGCAAGCCTTCAAAGTTTTTTCTTTTGCTCAAGTTTCCCACATACAGAATATAATCGCCTTTCTCAGCATGCCCGCTTTTAAAGAAAACATCGTCTATCCCGCTATAAATAACATTAATTTTGCTCTTTATCAAGGGATATTTTAATGAAATCATGTCTCGCTCAAATTGGGAAACAGTAATTATTACATCGGATATACTTAAGACCCTCGGCGTTAGTGAAGTGTAATATAATCTATAGCTTTTGCTAAATGATTCAGAATAGTAAAAAAAAGAGAGATCGTGAATAGTCGTTATGTATTTTGTTCCCCTGGGTTTATAAATGGGGCAAACATTGGCAGGAGAGAATAGAACTCTATAGTTGGAAGCCTTACAAGGCAACAGGGCGTGCTCCCAGAGGTGCTGAAAATATCTGCTGTGTGATGGAGGCTCTGAAATGTCCACCAATTCACCCAGTCTTTTTTTTAAACCCATCGTGATTTCAATTGCATACCTCTCAACACCGGTTATGGCTCTGTGTTTCAAAACCCTGCCGTCTATTAAAATCTTACCCTTCAGAGAATCCCTCCTTAACTATCCTACTCAGTTTTTCCACTCCAGCCTGCCAGGAAAACTCAAGCAGTTCATCGCTATCAAATTTAAACATTTTGGGTAGCCTGTTATTCTCCCATGCTGTATAAAGATTTAAGACAGCACTCTTAATCTCTTCAACCCTGTTTTCGCACACAACACCAATCCTGTATCTTTTAACAAACCACGCTGTTTCGTCTCTGTCTTTATCGTAAACAATATTCAAGATGGGCTTTTTGCTGCCTATATACTCATAAATCTTACCCGGAACCTGATATGTTTGTCTGTTTGATATATTAACAAGAACATCTGCTTTATCCTGTAGCTTCAACGACTTCTCATACGACACAAAACCCAAAAACTCCACTTTCTCTTGTATCCTATCAAAATCCCTCAAAAAAAGCTCATTTCTGCCTGCGGTCTGCAATTTGAAGTTCAAGTGTTTTAGCTGATACAGTGCTTCAATAAGGTTATCTGGCTCCCTGAAACTGCGATAAAAGGTGCCCGAAAAGAGCATGGTAAAGTCCTTATTTTTATCTTTTCTTGCCTTTTGAACCCTGAACCTTTCTGCATCAAAACCCTGTGTAATTACTTCAATCTTTTCTTTCGGCACGCCATATCTGGCAGATAAGAGCAGTCTTACATTTCTATTTGTAACTACCACCCTGTCAGCTGTTTTAACAATTTTTTTCTCAAAATGCTCATCAATGAGTTTTTTAAGCTTTGAGTTACAAGGCGCACAAACCGGGTCTCCAATATCGGCTACCCAGAAGATATTAGGGTGTCTGTTTTTTATATAAAGACCGATTAAACCATCAACTAATGGATATTGAGAAGTTATCAAAATCGGATATTTTTTAAGAGATATATTTTTTACTGCGAGGGCACAAAAAGGATACCACTCTGTTTTGTAATCGCCAACCATAACGGTGTTCAAAAGCTTTCTTGAAAGCTCCAAGCTTTTCTTTCCTAAAGAAAAATAATCTTTAGTTCTCAATGCGACATTATCCTTGTCACTTGCACCAATTTTTGCCTTAACAAGATTGGTAAGAAAATCAAAAGGGCCAAAAGGGGTATGGAATACCCTAACATTATCAACAAAAACACCTTCACAATCCAGAAACATTCCTGCTTTAAGAACATCTATTGAATATCCAAGTTTCAAAAGATTTTTAGAAAAGTTATACCACCTTATTGCCTGTGCATCGACATCTGGCGGGAAAAGATAGGATATCAACAGAATTTTTTTTTTAACACCCATCTAACTGACACCCTCTCTGTATTTGTGGGGTTTCCATTTTACATTCCACTTCTCTTCAAACCTCTTCCTGTTTTCATCAAATATCTCTCTATACTCACTATTCATATATTTTTTGAATGTTGCCCCGCCAAAGTGGTGTATAAATACATCTTCAGCGCACACAAGTTTATAACCCGCTTTTCTGACAGCCATAGCGTAGTCATCGTCTTCAAACATTCCAACTTTATACCTTTCATCCAACAGCCCCACTCTATTTATGACCTCTCTTTTTACTGCCACGCAGAACATGGCAAGAACATCTATCTCAAACTCCTCTTCGAAATGCTTGTTCGTATAATACTCTGCAAAGGCATCCATTTCGTTTAAATTATCGTATTCCACATTTATCTTTGCCTCATTGCCTATTGAGTTTGTAACAGGACCGACCATTCCAACAAAGCCTTTAAAATGCCTCAAAAGCCCCATTATCCAGCCCCTCGTAACAACAGCGTCATTGTTAAGCAAAATAACATACTCTCCCTCGCTCAATCTTATCCCTATATTATTCGCTTTGGCAAAACCGAGATTCTCATCATTTAAAACCACTTTTATGTTATCACCTTCAATGCTCCTCAGGTAATCTTTCGTTCCATCGGTTGAGTTATTATCTACGACAATAATCTCATAGTTTGGATAAGCCGTTTTGTCTACTATGCTTTTAATACACAACTTTGTATAATCCAGGTTATTATATGTAACAATTACTATGCTCACCTTTTTAAAAGAGTTTTCCATAATGTTTTTAACTTCAGAAACCCTGACATCCCAATCGTTTTCCTTTGCCACACTCTTCCTTTTCTCTGCAATGCTTTTATCATTCTCACCCAAAGCTTCCTCTATTTTTCTTACAAACTCCTCTCTATCTTTCGCTATATAAACTAAATCACCATACCTTTTTAGTTCATCCATATCTGTGGCGACCACAGGTTTGCCAGAGCTTATGTACTCATAGAATTTAACAGGGTTTGTGGACTTTATGAGTGGAACATTCTTAAACGGGATTAAGCATACATCAAACCAGTATAAATACTTGGGAAGTTCGCCGTACGGTTTTTCACCCAAGAAATGGACATTTTTAAGCTTCTTTAATTTTTTAACATCGGCTCCGAAAGTATGTCCAATAAGGACAAAGCTCCATTCTGGATGTTCTTTGGCTGCATACTCTATCAAATCGGCATCGAACCAGT
>WFQQ01000060.1 GCA_015486965.1 Desulfurellaceae bacterium | reverse complement strand
TGGCTGTACGGCGAGTATTATAATGTCTGACTCTTTGGCCAACTGTGGGTTATCCATTGCCCTCACGCCGTATTTCTCTTCAACCTTTTTAGCTACCTCAGGTCTGTCGGAGACGATGATGTTTTTCTTGTTTATACCAACGCTCAAGAGACCGCTTAAAAGAGCTGTTCCCATTTTACCAACGCCAATAATACCTATAACCTTGTCTTTTAGCATAAGAACCCCCTTGTTTTTTCGAGTAAGATTATAAAAAAATACCAAAAAAGCAAGGGTTTAGGTGTTTTTGTTGATAAGTTTATGTTTTTACGATTTTTTCATGGGGTATAAGATATTTTAAAATAGATTTTGGATTTTTAAATTTTGAATTGTGGATTGTGTGTGATAATTAGTTAATGGTGAGAATGGGGGGCGAATAATGAGATATGCAATTGTTGTAGTGATGTTGATATTTGCTTTTTTGTCTATTTCTTTTGCTAAACAAGGTACAGGAGATAATGAGTATATTTTTGCAAAGATCGTTGATAAGGTCGGCTGTGTTGAGCCTTTAGCGATCAGAGCCAAGATAGTTGCTGTTAATGTTAGCAAGAGAGAGTGTTTGATTAGGGTAGTAAGCGAAACCCTTAGAGGTAGATACATTATTCTTGAGGGTTGCACTATAACCAAAAGCGGTGGTTATGTTCGTGGTGTATATTGTTCTGGTCAATTCTCGTTTTTAAAGGGTAGGCTTGAAAAGAGGTGAAGTAATGAAAAGATTGGTTGCTTTTGTTTTATTTTTCATAGTTTTTTTTGGAGTAAAATCTTATGGAATGAATAGTACATACTGTGCAGAACCTCCTTTTATTCAAAGTGTAGTACCCGTAAATATAATGCTTGTTTTAGATTATTCAGGGAGTATGACTGAGTATGCTTATTCTGGTGATTACGATAGTAATAAGACATATTATGGCTATTTTAGGCATGATAAGATGTATGAATGTAGTAATTGGTCTTGGAACTGGTCGGTTTGGGGATGGGTATGCGATGGTTATTGGTATATAGATAATGATGCTTCCTTTAATAATTCCGGAGACGGTATAGGGTGGTCCATTTTTGGTGAACTATACTTTACTCAAAAAAAAGCTTATAGCGGAAATGTGTTTAATTGGCTTTTTATGACTCGCATAGATATTTTGAGATGGATTTTAACGGGAGGAGAGGTGTCTAAAGATGTAGTTGTAACCGAATACGGTACTGAAATTAAAAAGGAGGATGTTTCTTCTTACAATCCAAACACTGGTAATGTTGAGGGAATTCTTCAGAAAATAGAGAAAACGATGCAAAGACCAAGGATAGGCGCTGTTTTTTTTAGCGGCTATGTGTTCAAAAGAGTTAAACTTTCGGATGAGTATACGAATTTGATTAATGCCATTAACAATACATCTCCTTCAGGTGCCACTTGTACTAAATGTGCTGTTGATGAAATGAAGGATTTGTTTAGTGATGACTCTGATGCTGTTAGAAATTACGGTGATCCCTATAAATGGGGAGCGGATAATCAAACAATTAGATGTGCAAAGAATTTCCTTATAGTTATGTCTGATGGAGAATGGAATACCTGTAATGGTCATTATTATAACGAAAATCCACCGTTTGAGTGTGATCCAGTGCCTGTTATAGATTTAATGTGGAAGGGCGGAAATGCCGATTTGATGCGGAATTTGGATGGCAAGCAGAATGTTAGGACTTACTCCGTTGCCATGTTTCAGAGTTTAAATAGTTCTGGTACAAATGCCTTAAAATGGATGGCTGTTTATGGTAATTATTTAGACTTGGATGATAATGGTTATCCTTGTGATGTGAGTAGTTATCCTAACACTAGTTTGAAGATACCAGAAAATTTAGAAAACCAAAGCCAGTGTAATGAAGTTCAGAAGAATAAAGACGGCAATGGACCATATGGATTCTTTTCTGGTAGTAATCCTGCAGAGCTGAAGACTGCCATAATGGATGTATTTAACGAGATCCTAAAACAGGCCTCCTCTGGTACTGCCACTTCTATTTTGTCTGAGAAAGAGAAGGTTAATGCGGGTATTTTGCAGGCTGCTTTCTATCCTCAGAAGATATTTACAAGCGGCGATAAGAACTACAAGGTAGATTGGATTGGGTCTTTGTATGATTGGTGGTTTTATTATACTGAAACAGGTTCTGAGTTCAAAGCAAATATGAGAGAGGATACTATCGTTAACAAAGATCTGGATATATGTGATGCTGATGGTAATCCGGGTGGCGATTACATAATTGATTACGTGTTTAAAGACAATAAACTAAAGATAAATGCCTTTAGGAGCTCCTGTGAAGGAGATAATGTAAGTTCTACTCCTGATGAAGTTTATAATGGATTGGATGAAGCCCATTATGTATGGGAAGCAGGAGAGAAGCTGGCTTTAGAGTCTCCTATGGACAGGGTTATTTACACATATATCAAAGATTCTCGGCCTTCTTCCCCTAAGGATCTTGTTGGTTTGGACGATATTTTGAGTATCTGCGATGATAACTGTTCTAAACTTTTTGGGGATGATAATGTAAACGGTATTATTGACGACGACAATGAGACCTACAAATATGCAAAAGAGATACATTACACGGACCTTATAAACTACATCTACGGTGAGGATATAAGTGGTTATAGGGAAAGAGTAATAGATAATGACAACAATACGTGGAAACTGGGTGATATAGTGTATTCTACGCCAAAAGTGGTTAATTATGATAACTTCTCAGTAGCTTTTGTTGGCGCAAATGATGGAATGTTACATGCATTTTTGGTTGGTAAATACAGGTACGATAACCTCGGTGTTCATCAGTTAGTCAAGCTAAGGGATAATATCACCTCTAACGGTACAAGTGAATTGGGAAAAGAGCTGTGGGCTTTTGTGCCAAAAAACGCATTACCTTACTTAAGATTTTTAGCTGATCCAGATTATTGCCACATGTATTACGTTGATTTAACACCTACAATCTATGAGATTAAAGATAACTTTGGAAAGATAGAAAAGAGAGTTCTTGTGGGCGGTATGAGGCTTGGTGGAGCCGTGGGCTGCGACAATGCGTCTGTTTGCATCAATCCGCCTAAAGACACGTGTGATAATACCTCTTCGAGTAGTTGTTTGGGTTTGTCTTCGTACTTTGCTTTGGATATAACGAATCCTCTACATCCAAAGTTCCTATGGGAGTTTACAGATCCGGATCTCGGATTTTCATACTCTGGACCAACGTTGATTAAGGAATATAACTTGGATAACAATACAATGAGATACTACATTATGTTTGCATCCGGACCAACAGACTATGAAGGCGAATCAGGGCAGGATTTGGATGTCTTTATTTTGGAGCTCAATGATGATTTCACGATAAAATCTGTGATAAAAAAGGATCTGTCTGATAGCTTTACTGATTTGAAAAACGCCTTTGCTGGTGAAATGTCACCAGAAGGTATTGTTGATAAGGATTTTAGTAGCGGTAAAATGGTGACAAAGGCGGTGTTTTTCGGTGTTGTTTACAATGATAATAGCAGCTGGAAGGGTAATGTTATAGGAGTGAAAGGTTTAAATAGTGGAGATCCAAACAATTGGCAGTTCTTTGAATTGTTTAAGGATCCTATAGGTCCGGTTGTTGTGCCTATAAGTTACTATAAATGTGGTGATAAGTGGTTTTTATACTTTGGTACTGGTAGGTATTTCTACAGAGATGATGATCCAGATAATAGCACAGGTGGTGTTAACAAGTTGTATGGAATTAAAATAGACAAGTGCATTAATAGCAGTGGAACAAGTTTTTGTACACTTGAAAATGGTGATTTGTATGCTTCAAATGATTCATGTTATCATATCAGTGATGATCTTTATGGTTGGTACCAGGATTTGGATCCTGCGGAAGATAATTACAACAAAGAGAGGGATATAACAGGAACAACACTGTCTTCTACCGGAGCTGTGTTTTTCACAACTACAGAACCTACGTCTGATATATGTGGCTTCGGTGGTAGATCAAGGATGTGGGGTTTAAACTGTGCAAGTGGTCAGTCCCTTGTCCACCAAACGTGTCAAGTTACGGGCAATATTGTTGGTGTATTGTTGTTGCAAACATCTGTCGGTAAGATCACTGCATTTAATATAAACATAAATCCTAACAACCCAGAGGGAAGTGTAAATCCTTTTGTGAAAGTGAATGAAAAGGCCACTAACTGGACGGTTGGCACAGCACCACCAAATAAATCGGCACTTGTTGAAAGGCCAACAAGGAGTCCAGCTCAGATTTTGTATGAAATAGAGAAGTAATGTGAAAAAAGACGGTATAACATTAATAGAGCTTTTGGTTGTCATAGCCGTTTTGGCTATCATTTTGTCCATTGCTATACCATCTTATAATAGATGGTTGGCAAAAAATAGACTGGAGAGTGATGTAGATAAGATTTATTCAACGTTGAATGATTTAAGGATGAAAGCGTTTACGCAAAAGGTGGAGTGTAAGTTGGTTTGGAGTAGTGACGAGTTTGATAATATGACAGCATATTGTGGCAATAGAAATGTCGGCGAGATTACTTTGCATTATAAATTTA
>WFQQ01000059.1 GCA_015486965.1 Desulfurellaceae bacterium | reverse complement strand
GTCAAAGACATGATAACAATAGCCGAAACACTGGCAGATTACGCAAGCTATACAAAAGACCCAGACCTGCTGACCGAGTATGTAAGAATGGCTCTCGCAAAACATATCACAAACAAGTTTAAAGACCAGAATAATACAATACATGTAATAACTTTAGGGAGCAATGTAGAGGGTGTGCTCAACGCAAACTTAAAAGAACAAAACGGAGTTACATTTTTAGACCTACCCGCAAATATATCAGAAAAACTAATAGAGAAAGTTCAGGAGGCAATAAGCAAAGCCATAGAAAGCGGCATAGAGCCCATAATCTTGACATCACCAAAAATAAGAAGATACTTTAAAGGGTTTATTGAGAGGTTCTTCCCAAAGGTTCCTGTGCTATCTTACGCAGAGATAGCAGAGGGTGTGGAGATTAAAACGATAGGCAGTATAGAGTTATGATAGTTAAGACCTATAGAGCTCCAACAATGCAGGATGCCATAAAGAAGATAAAAGAGGAGCTGGGAGAGAACGCCCTGATACTGTCATATAAAAAGGTCAAACAGGGCTCCTTTTTCTCATTCTTTAAAAAGGAGGTTTACGAAGTTACCGCTGCACTGGATGAAAAACCACCAGAAGAGGAAAAATCCTTTAAAACCGTTATAAACAACTACACAAAAAACCAACCAAAGCCAAAAACAAAAGAAACGGTGATTGAAGAAAACATTGAAGAAAGGATTAAAAGGCTTGAACAGTTAATCTATAAGACTGGAAAGGAAAATATCGAGAGATTGGTAAGCGATATAAAAGCAGACATAGACGACCTGAAAAAAGCCATAAGTTACTCGAAAAAATCGGAAGAGATAGACATATCCAAGATTCCACTTGGAATGAATAAACACTTCACATACATGTGCGAAATCGGAATAAAAAAGAAATACGCATACAAAATAATAATGGGGCTTTACAAAACAATAGATAAAAAAAGAATAAACGACGATGATTACATAAAAGAGTACCTATCATTGGTGATAAGCCAGTTTTTCAAACAGAGCAAACCAACAAACAAAAATATAGTGCTGCTTGGGCCAACAGGTGTGGGAAAAACAACAACACTGGCAAAGCTTGCCGCCATCTATAAACTAAAAAAAGATAAAAGGGTAGGAATTATTACAACAGACACTTACAGGATTGGGGCGGTGGATCAGCTGCTAAACTATGCAAAAATAATGGATATTCCCGCTTTGGTAAGCATAACCAAAGAAGACTTCAGGAATGCTTTAGAAGAACTTAAAGATATGGATATTGTGTTTGTGGATACTGTGGGTCGTAGCCCACAGGATATAGAGCGTCTTAAAGAGCTGTTTGACATTTTCAAAGGAGAAAACAGACTTCACCTCTCTCTTGTTATGTCTCTAAACACTAAAGAAGAGGACTGTTTAAACGCATACAACCAGTTTAAAGTTCTCCCTATAAACGATTTAATTTTCACAAAGCTGGATGAAACAAAAACACCGGGCACAATGCTCAACATTGTTGTAAAAACAAGGAAACCTGTATTCTATGTCTCTTATGGACAGGATGTTCCCACAGATATTGAAGAAGCACAGCCCCTTAAAATCTCTTCTCTAATCATCAAAAGAGGAGTAAAAGATGTCGGATCAGGCTGAAAAACTTAGAGAGATGGTTAAAAAGAAAAATAAAGATAAAAAGAAATCCCGTGTTATAGCCTTCACAAGTGGCAAGGGTGGTGTGGGAAAAACAAACATGGTGGCAAACATTGCGTATCTATTAAGCACAATAAACAAAAAGGTAATAGTATTTGATGCAGACTTAGGGCTTGCAAATATAGATATACTGTTAGGATTGAAGCCAAAACACACGCTAATCGATGTAATTAAGAAAGGCAAGAAGATGAAAGAGATTATGATAAAGGTAAACGACAACTTCCTTGTTATACCGGCAGGGAGCGGCGTTGAAGAGATAGCAAATATGAGTGAGCCTGTCTTCTCGAAAATAAGGGATGAACTCAATGATATCGTTAAGGATACAGATATTCTCTTAATTGATACTGGAGCCGGTATATCCAAAAAAGTAACATCCTTCATAAGAAGCTCAGAAGAGGTTGTAGTGATTACAACTCCTGAACCCACATCAATGGCAGACGCCTATGCTGTGATAAAGATAGCCTCAACCAACTACAAAAAAGAGAACATCAGCATATTTGTAAATATGGCAAAAAACAGAGAGGAAGCAGATGCAACCTACAATAATTTAAACAAAATATGCAAAAAATTCCTAAACAAAGAGTTCAAACAGAGCGGATATGCGCTTATGGACAAAAATCTACCTTTAGCAGTAAAACAGCAAAAGGCAATTGCAGAACTCTACCCCAACTCCAGCTTTACAATATCCATGAAAAAGTTTATAAATAACATGTTCAAGGAGAATATCAAAGTTCGGGAGAATCCCATTGCGCGCTTCTTTGCGTCGCTGTTCGGAGGTAGTTAATGAGCTTAAGCTTAATGTGGGGTGCCTTTGTTGGCGGACTTCTGAGTTTTTTCTCACCGTGTATCTTTCCTTTAATCCCTGTTTATATTTCATTCGTTACAGGACATAGCCTTGAGGAGTTAAAAAGTGGAGCAAATGTAAATCCCTATATTGTTTTTATTAAAACCAACGCCTTTATCATTGGTTTTGCAATAATCTTTATTCTGATGGGAGTTGCATCTGGAAGTATCGGCTCGTTTTTGTTAAAAAACAAGGTTCTGTTTGCAAGAATCTCAGGCGTTATTGTTGTTTTTTTTGGCCTGCACTTAGCGGAAATAATAAAATTAGACTATCTTAACAAAACCAAGCGGTTTACAACCCAGCACCACTCAAAGGGACTGTTCTCCTCCTTTATATTTGGCGTCATCTTTGCCTTTGGCTGGAGCCCCTGTGTTGGTCCCATGCTCTCGTCAATTCTGATACTTGCGGCAGATACAGCGAACATGTTTCAGGGAGCTATTCTTCTTTTAATCTACTCCTTAGGGATTGGGCTGCCTTTTCTAATATTTTCTCTTTCAATTAATTACTTCTTCAAGGTTTCAAAGGTTTTAAAAAGACTCGACCTGTTGCAGAGAGCGTCGGGTTTTTTATTGATTGCTGCTGGAGTTTATCTTATATACAACGGCGGTTTCTGAACTTGAAATTTGCTTGAGTTGTTATTAAATTTAAAGCAAAAAAAGGAGGGTGGGCATATGAAGAACATTTCTGTAAAAACTATGGTTATACTGAGTTTCTTTCTTATGATACTTGGTTTTATAATAACAACAATTTACACGGTGTCGGTTATTAGCAAAAACAAAAACAGAATTAACAAAATCTACTACAGGGATTTAACAGAGATTGAGCTTTATCACACAATTGAAAATAACTTTAGCAGGGGAGAAAAACTGCTCTTAAAGGCTTACATCAAAAAAGACAAAAACGACCTATTGAAAGCAAAACTCTACTTCAGAAAAATCACAAACACAATAGACCAAACAGAAAACAGCTTGAACGGGAAGTTATCACAAAATGAGATTTCAACGCTGAACTCAATTAAAGAAAAGATAAGCAGTGAGCTTTTTGGAATCTTAGAAAGTTTAAAAGAGACATCACTGTCAGAAAATAATTATAAAAGCACCATAGAGAAGTTAGACTCCATCTCAAACTCCATAAAGAGTACAATAACACAACTCACCGAAAACAGGATTTCGCTCATGAGAGCCTCAATGGACAAGGTAAAAGCCAACCTAAAGAATGCCTTAGCAGTTTCAATAATCATCTATGCTATCCTTGCTATTATCTTACTGTTAGGCTTTATAGGCGTAAGAAATTACCTGTTAAACCCTCTCTTGAGTGTATCTGAAGTCATTGCCATGTTTAAACAGGGGAATCTAAATGTGAGGTTTGATATAGACTCAAACAACGAGATAGGAAAGCTCAAAAAAGACTTAAATGAAATGGCAGAAGAGTTGGGTAAGATGGTATCCCAGATAAAACAATCCTCGGATGTAATGCTAACACACTCTTCTTCCCTTGCTACGGCAGCAGCGGAGATGTCAGCAACCAATGAGCAAACAAGAAAAAGCATGGAAGAGATTATGCAGGCTATTAATGATACAACAAAAGCAATAGACGATATAGCACACTCAGCCGAGAATGTGGCTGAACTCGCTGGGAAAATTGGTGAAGTAAACGAAAAGATGATCCAAGATATTGAAGAGAGAGTTAAGAACATGGAGATAAACGCTAAATTGGCTGAGGATACCATGGAGCAGATTAACATAGTTGGAGAATCGTCAAAGCAGATAGGAAAGATAGTGGATGTGATAAGCGACATAGCAGACCAGACGAATCTGCTTGCGCTCAATGCAGCCATTGAGGCAGCCCGTGCGGGTGAGGCAGGTAGAGGCTTTGCAGTAGTGGCAGATGAGGTGAGGAAATTAGCGGAGAAGACCCAAAGCTCAACAGAAGAGATACGAAACATGATAGTGAAGATGCAACAGGATGTTGACAAGGCCATAGAAAAAACGAAGAAAACTCAGGATAGCATCCTATCGGAAGCAGAGGCAATCCAGGAAAATAAAGAGCATATAAACGAGGTGGTTGAGAGAACAAACAAAACTATAGAGGAGATAAATTCAACCAGTGCGGCAATTGAAGAGATATCTGCTACGGCAGCAGAGATAGATGCACAGGTGAAAGAGATTACAGAAGCGGTAAGGGATAATGCAAAAGCTGCTGAGGATGTCTCAAGGGCATCTGAAGAGCTTAAACAGATAGCTGAAACTGTATCCGTAGCTGTTTCCAAATTTAAGATTTAAGGCGGGTATAAAAATGAGAGTAGCAATAGTGGGTAGCGGAGGGAGAGAGCACGCCCTCTGCTTTAAAATAAAACAGTCACCCCTGTGCAGTGAGCTTTACTGCATTCCAGGTAATGCAGGAACTGAAGAAATTGCCAAAAACATAGCTATCTCTGGTGAGGATATAGAAGGCGTGGTTAACTTCGCAAAACAGAATGGAATTGACTTTGTTGTTGTTGGACCTGAGAATCCCCTTGCTAAAGGAATTGTCGATGAGCTCAGAAAGGTGGGCACCAACGCTTTTGGACCAACCAAGGAAGCAGCAATTATAGAGGCGAGTAAATCATTTACAAAATCATTCTTGAAAAAATACAAAATACCCACCGCAGACTATGAAACCTTTGACAACTTTGATAAGGCAAAGGAGTATGTTTTAAAAAGGGGAGCACCTATCGTTGTAAAGGCTGATGGCCTTGCAGCGGGAAAGGGGGTAACGGTAGCAAAGAGCGTTGACGAAGCCTTGGAAGCCTTGAAAGAGATTTTTATAGATAGAAGATTTGGAAGTGCTGGTGATAGGGTTGTGCTGGAAGAGTTCCTGGAGGGAGAAGAAGCTTCTTTTCTTGTTTTCAGTGATGGTGATAACATTCTTCCCATGATAGCAGCTCAAGACCATAAACCCATCTACGACGGTGATAAAGGACCCAACACTGGGGGTATGGGAGCCTATGCACCAGCCCCAATTGTTGATAAAGACATGAGAGAGTTTATCACAGAAAACATAATGAAAAGGGCAATAGATGGATTGAAAAAAGAGGGAAAACCGTACAAAGGGGTGTTATACGCAGGTTTAATGATAAAGGACGGAAAACCTTATGTGCTTGAATTTAACTGTAGATTTGGAGACCCAGAGACACAGGCTATCCTTCCCCTCTTAGAGAGCGATATTTTAGATGTTATGCTTGAATGTTCCACGGGAAGCATAAAAAACATAACCCTAAAATGGAGAGAGGCTTTTGCCGTTTGTGTTGTTTTAGCAAGCGGAGGCTACCCAAAGGCTTACGAGAAAGGTAAAATCATCAATGGTTTGGATAGAGCTGAACAGTTAGAGGATGTAATAGTGTTCCATGCAGGCACAAAACGGGATAATAACGGGAATATTATAACAAACGGTGGACGGGTGTTGAATGTCGTTGGCATAGACAGAGAGTTCAAAAAGGCTCAAGAAAAGGCTTATTCAGCCATCAAGCTGATAAACTTTGAAAACATGCACTACAGGAAGGATATAGGAAATAAAGCTTACAAATACCTATGAAAAGGGCAAAACGGATAAAAAAAGATGAAAAGGTCTTACGTAAGTTTATAAAGGTTTACTGTGAAAACAACCATCTTAAAAAAGGGGCAGAAGAATACAAGGATGGCTACTGCAAGGAGTGTTATGAACTTTTAAATTACGCTTTAGAAAGGCTTTACAGATGCCCTTTAGACCCAAAACCACAATGCAAACACTGTAAGGTTCACTGCTACAAACCAAAGATGAGACAAAAAATCAAGGAGATAATGAGGTATAGCGGGATTTATTTTATAAAACACGGAAGACTTGATTGGGTATTCCACTACTTCTTTTAATTTGACAAAATCCATTTTAACTGATAATTTTCCTCAAAAGGGGGTGTCATGAAGCGACTAATAACTATTGCAATCATTGTTTCATTTGCCGTTTTTTTTGTGTATGGCTGCTCTAAGAAACATGAAACTGGCAACACCGTTAAGCTCAAAAGTGATGGTAAATTTGTAGTGTTAATCTTTGATAGCACAACCTGCCCCTACTGCAAAAAGCTACACAGAGACCTTAACAACAATCCTGAACTAAAAAAGCTTAAAGAAAAGATGGCAATTTTCACAATCCATGTTGATGAGAATGGAACATACATACTACCCACAAAAAAGGGGAGTTTAAAGCTGGACTCAGAGAGTTTGGCAAGGATGTATGGATTCAGGGGCTCGACACCGTATATTGTTTTCTGCAACAGTAATTTTAAACCGATAGTAACGATACCTGGATATTTAAAACCAGAAACCCTTGTAAAGGTGTTTAAGTATGTTTTAACAAGGGCTTATCAAACTATGAGCATAAACGAATACCTATCAACACCTTGAGAGGTGCCTATGGAAATTTTGATTGGAAGACAGGCTATTCTGGATAGAAAAAACAGAACCTTTGGTTATGAGCTTTTATACAGAGAAACCGCCCTTAACAATACATCAAAAACGGATTTAGATGGAAATACAGCAACAAGTCGGGTTATCGTTAATGCTTTCCTAAATTTAGGCATAGACAAACTGGCAAAGAAAGGCAGAGTGTTTATTAATTTTACGAGAGATCTGATAATAGACAGGGTTTGGGAAATGCTTCCCAAAGAAAAGGTGGTTATAGAGGTGCTTGAGGACGTTATTGCAGAAGAGGAAATATTAAAATCCCTATCAGACGCAAAAAAACAGGGATACAAAATAGCACTTGACGATTTTGTTTTCTTAGGGCATTTAGAAGAGCTTGTAAAACTGGCAGACATTATTAAGGTTGATTTCCTCGAACTAAAAAAAGAAGAAATTGTAAAGCAGGTAGAAAAATACAAAAAATTTGATTTAACACTCCTTGCAGAGAAGGTAGAGACAGAGCAAGACCACAAGTTCGCTCTGGAACTCGGTTTCAAGCTATTCCAAGGGTACTATTTCACAAAACCAGTTATAGAGCAAAAAAGAGAGCTTGCACCGTATCAGGCAAACATTCTAAAAGCACTTAAAGTGGTAAACGACCCTGCAAGTGAGCTTGAGGATCTGATTGACATAGTTAGTAGTGATCTATACTTGAACACAAAACTTCTATCGATGATCAACTCACCGTATTTTGGTATAAAAACAACTGTGAAAACGGCAAAGAAGGCTATATCACTACTCGGCCATAAAAAGACAAGAGAGTGGCTTAATATACTTCTCGTATCAAAGTTGGGTGAGGACAAACCGCAGGAACTTGCCGTCATATCCACTGTAAGGGCACGGTTTGCAAAGCTCCTCTCAAAACCGTTAGAGCTTGATGAAGATAACGCTTACTATCTCGGTTTATACTCTTTAATAGATACTATGCTAAACGCAGACATTAACGAGATACTCAAAGAGATGGAGTTTTTAGATAGCGAAGTAAAAGATGCTTTACTTGGTAAGAAGAACCCATACAGAGAGCTACTCGATTTTATAATAAATTTCGAGAACGGCGATTTCAATAGAGCAGAAGAGTTCATCAAAAAACACAAACTTGATAAGGAAAACATAAACACACTCTACATAGATGCTATCCAGTTTGCAGATTCCATATATTACTCCTGAAAACCTCTCATCTTGACAATTCTATCTTTTACTGTTAGTATCAACAACGCAAAGAGCGGAGAGGTGTCCGAGCCTGGCTGAAGGAGCACGATTGGAAATCGTGTGTAGGGTTAAAAGCCCTACCGCGGGTTCGAATCCCGCCCTCTCCGCCATTTTAGTTTAATAAAAGAAGCCGCGCCCATAGCTCAGATGGATAGAGCACAAGATTGCGGTTCTTGGGGTCAGAGGTTCGAGTCCTCTTGGGCGCGCCAATTTCTTTTAGCGATGTCCACCTAAGTGGGCTTGTGCGACACACTCCCTGCTGAACCCCGCCAGGCCCGGAAGGGAGCAACGGTAGGCAGGGTTGTGTGAGCGTGCAATGTCCTGCTTACGGTGGGCATCGCTAAGGGAGATTGATATGTACATGGTTTTTGCTCGCAAATATCGACCTTCAAAGCTCTCAGAGGTCATAGGGCAGCCCGTTGCCGTAAAAATTATAGAAAACGCAATTAAAACAGAGAGACTTCACCACGCAATTTTACTCTATGGACCCATGGGAACAGGAAAAACATCAATTGCAAGGATAATAGCAAAATCCTTAAACTGTGAAAATGGACCGACCGTTGAACCGTGTGGCAGGTGTGAGGCGTGTGATGCAATAGGTAAAGGAAAGGATGTTGATGTAATTGAGATAGATGGGGCATCAAACAGGAAAATTGAAAACGCACGCAATATCATAGAGAGCGTAAAATTCCCTCCACTGAAGAGAAGGTTTAAAAT
>WFQQ01000058.1 GCA_015486965.1 Desulfurellaceae bacterium | reverse complement strand
TTGTAAACGGCAAAAAAGAGTATGTATCCAAGTGTCCGTTCCATGTTGACCATAATCCGAGTTTTTATGTCAATTTGGATGAAGGTGTCTATCATTGCTTCGGTTGTGGAGAAAAGGGCGATATAATACATCTTTATGCAAAAATGAACTATTTGGATGACAAAGAGGCTCTAATCGAGCTAAAAAAGAGATTTGCACCAGAAAGCATAGCTAACAACACCAAAGAGCAAAAATCAGACGATTTACTGGAAAAAGCCCTCTATATGTGGAATACAGCACAAAAAAACTCAAAAAAGATAGAAAGATACCTAAAAGCCAGGGGTATAGGCGCTACCCCCAGCATGAGCCATTTGAGGCTCTATAAGGATAATATAATGCTGGCAAAGGTCGTAAGCCCGGATAACAGGCTCAAAAGCCTGCATATGACTATTTTAGAGGAGAAAGACGGCAAAATCAAGGCTAAAGAGAAGAAAATGATGAAAGGGTTACCTATCAAGGGGTATACGGTTCATTTTGGGGAGCCGGTTGATAGTCTGGCTATAGCAGAGGGTATAGAGACAGCTTTGAGCATAAAAGAGGCTTTACCCACACTTCCTGTGTGGGCTTGCCTTTCTGCTATCAATATGCCAGAAATATTGTTTCCTGAGAATCATGTAATAAAAAATGTCTATATCTTTTTTGATCAGGACAAAAATAAGGTAGGTCTGAAAGCTGCAGAGGAGTTAGCTAGGAAACTGACAAAAGACAAAGAAAATGTCTACCTTATTGAACCACCTATGAAAATCCCCAATGATAGAAATGAAAGCGGGAGTGAAAATGAGAGTGAAGATAACAAAAAAGATAAAAATCTAAAGGGTGTTGATTTTAACGATGTTTTGGTTCAAAAGGGCAAAGAGGCAATCGTCGAAGCCTTCAAAAAAGCCAAAAGGTTTGAAGACACGGGCGAGGGTTTAAAATCACCTGTGGATAGAGCTATTTCTTTGGTTAAAGAAAATGTAGAGCTTTTTCACACCAAAGATGAGGAAGCATATGCTAAGATTAAAAAAGATAACTTTACAGAAATTAGAAAAATCAGAAGCTTAAGCACAAAAAGGTACATATCATCTCTTTACTACAACAACACTAAAAAAGCCCTTTCATCCCAGAATATCCAGAATGTTATTGATAACCTTGATGCCATGGCAACAAACGTGGGAAAGGAAGAGCCTGTCTTCAAAAGAGTTGCTTTCCATAATAATAGATTGTATGTAGACCTTGCAGATGAAAAGTGGCGCTGTGTTGAAATATCAGAAGACGGATGGAAAATCTTAGACAAAAGTCCTGTGAATTTCATTAGGTTCAAAAATACTATGCCACTTCCTGAGCCAAAGAGGAACACAAACAGTAAATCGGATAATCCAATCGAAAGAGACGAGATGAAAGAGTTAAGAAAGTTATTCAATTTGGAGAAAGAGGAAGACTTTTATGTTATCTTAGGCTTTCTCCTTAATGTCCTAAGTCCCTTCGAAAGCTACATCGGTCTTGCCTTAATAGGTGAGCAAGGGACGGCAAAGACAACAGCAGCAAGGATTATAAAACACATAATAGACCCGGATAGAAAGACAAAACTCTCAACCCCAAAGAATGAGGAAGACCTGATTATAGCCTCAAAGACAAGCAAACTCTTACTCTTCGATAATCTCTCAAAATGCACACAGAGATTTTCTGACTCCCTATGTAGACTATTGGACGGCTCTGGGCTTGCAAAGAGACGCCTTTTTACAGACGAGGATGAATCCGTTCTTTATTCCTCTTCACCTATAATACTCACATCCATCACAAATCCATTCACATATCCAGACCTACTCGACAGGCTTGTCGTGTTAAACCTAAAGCCTATAGATCAAAAGAGTAGAAAGACGGAAGAGGAAATCTTCAAGAAACTCAATGAAATCCACCCTTATATATTAGGCAGTCTTTTTGACTTAGTCAGTATTGGTTTAAGAAACATAACAAAAGTAGATTTAAAGGAAAAACCAAGAAGAGCCGATTTTGCAGTTTGGCTTACTGCTTGTGAATGTGATGAATATTTAAAAGCAGAGGAAAAACTCCTTCCGGCGTATCTGTCAAACATCGATAATATTGTAACAATGTCTCTTGATGACGACCCATTGGCGTCAACCCTTATTGAGTGGTTTGAGAACAAAGAAGAGTGGGAAGGTACAGTTGCAGAGCTAAAGAATCAAATCCTCAATTTTGCAGACAAAGAGAGAAAGGCAGAGATACCAAAAGCCTCAAACAAGTTCTCGAAAAGGCTCATTAGGTTATCAAGTTTCTTAAGAAAAGTTGGCATAGACATCAAGAGAAAGAGAACCAACAGGGGAAGCATAATTACCATATCCACTGTAGATAAAACAGAAAAATAACCTACACAACCGTCACTGTCTTGAAAATCCCAATACAATAAAAGAACTGGGC
>WFQQ01000057.1 GCA_015486965.1 Desulfurellaceae bacterium | reverse complement strand
TTTGCAGATATTGCTTCCATTATAACAACCAAGTCTTTATGTTTTATATCCATAACAAGTGTTATCGGAACTATAATCAAAAGGGAAATATCGTTTGTTAAAAACATCGATAAAAAGCCCACTAAAAACACAAGCTTGATGGTAATAAATTTTTCCTTACTCAGTTTAAATGCTACAAACTCTAAGATTTTTGAGTTTTCAACACCTTTTAAAACTATTAGAAAGGAAAAAATCAAAAACAGGATTCTAAAATCAGAAAAATCGTAGTGGGGAAGTCTTCTTAGATAGATTGAAGTTATAACAACTCCAAGTGTAGAAACCAAAAATATCCACTCTTTGATTAACTTTTTAAGCCAAAAGTTTACTCTAACCATCTAAGCTACCAAAAGTCATATTAGAGTTTTTAATCCAAACAATTACACCAATTTAAAAGCTATCACTATCAAGAAATTATGTCAAAAATTAAATTTAGACCTATCTTGCGAAAAGTTAAGCGACCACAATTATTGACTAACTTTAATGAAAAATTTTTTAGAATTACTTACTAATTTAAATTATAAAGTCATTGACATTCTTAGCTATCGGATTAATACTGTTTAAAAAAGGAGGTGTTTAAAATGAAAGACCTGTTAGGAAGAGAGGTAAAAGATCTATCAGGTGAGTTGTGGTGGGGAATAGAGAGAAGCAAAATCAACTGGTATCCTACAATTGACTACAAAAAGTGCATAGGCTGCGGTATCTGTTTTATCACCTGCGCAGGCAAAAAGGTGTTTGACTGGGATGTTGAAAAAAACAGACCGATAGTGGCAAGACCAAAAAATTGCATGGTCGGATGCACAACATGCTTTGTTTTATGCCCAAACAATGCCATATCATTCCCCTCTTACGACTATCTAAAGGATTTAATAGTTAAACATGACATTGTGAGAAAAGCCAAGGAAACAATCAAAAAAGCGATAGAAAAACAGAAAAATCAATAAATGTCCAATAGCTTACTATTGACAAACAGCGGCTAATTTTGTAGAAGCATAAGGCTAAATTGAATGGAAAAGGAGCGAGAGAGATGTTTGCGGTAATTGAAACAGGTGGTAAGCAATACATAGTAAAAGAGGGTGATGTTATAAGGGTTGAGAAGTTGCCTGTTGAGGACAAAAGCGAGATCTCCTTTGACAAGGTGCTAATGGTGGGAGATAGAGTCGGAAATCCTTATGTCGAGAATGCCAAAGTTGAGGGTAAGGTTATAAGAACGGCCAAGGCAAAGAAGATTATCGTGTTTAAATTTAAAAGAAGGAAAGGCTACAAAAGGAAAAAGGGGCACAGGCAGTGGTTCACTGAGGTAAAAATCACAAAGATAGTATCTTAGGAGGACATAGATGGCTCACAAAAAAGGTCTTGGAAGCACAAAAAATGGCCGAGATAGTATTGGAAAAAGGCTCGGAGTGAAAAGAGCTGACGGTCAGCGTGTCAAGGCAGGAGAAATCCTTGTCCGCCAGAGGGGAACGAAGTGGCACCCAGGGAAAAACACGGGCAGAGGCAAAGATGATACCCTGTTTGCTTTGATTGCTGGAACAGTAAAATTTGAAGAGAAACTTGGTAAAAAGATTGTCAGTGTCTATCCATAGATGTTTATTGATTTTGCTGAGATCTATGTTAAAGCGGGTGATGGCGGAAGAGGAATTGTAAGCTTTCGGCGTGAGAAGTATGTCCCCAAAGGCGGGCCTGACGGAGGCGACGGGGGCAAAGGCGGAGATGTAATTATTGAGGCCTCAAAGGATGAAAATACCTTGAGGCCATTTCGTTTTAAGAGGCATTTCAGAGCTGAAAACGGACAACCCGGTGACTCAAACAACAAGACAGGCAAAAGTGGCGAAGACCTGATAATTAAAGTCCCCATTGGAAGCATAATAAAAGACGAAAGCGGCAATGTAATAGCGGACTTAACAAAAGATGGGGAACGGGCAGTCGTTGCTAAGGGTGGAAAAGGCGGTAAAGGAAACGCAGCATTTGCCACTCCTACAAACAGGGCTCCAAGAATAGCACAACCCGGAAAAAAGGGAGAAGAAAAAAAGCTCATAATAGAACTAAAACTTTTAGCAGATGTGGGTCTTGTTGGCTTCCCAAATGCTGGTAAATCCTCACTCATTCGTGCTGTATCGGATGCAAAACCTGAAGTGGCAAACTACCCCTTTACCACAATAAATCCACACTTAGGTTATGTGGAGTTTAACGGTAAAAGCTTTGTAATAGCCGATATTCCGGGCATTATAGAGGGTGCTCACAAGGGTAAAGGCTTAGGATTGAGGTTCCTAAAACATATAGAAAGAACAAAAATATTGGTATTTGTTATTGACATTACGGATAGCCCTAAAGATAGGTTTAAAAAACTACTGAAAGAGCTTGAAAGCTTCAGCGGTGAGCTTGTAAAGAGAAAAAGGGCTGTTGCACTGAATAAAATCGACCTAATCGATGAGTTAAACAGAGAAAAATATATAAAACAGTTTCATGGTGAAACGATTTTTTTTATCAGTGCGCTAAAAAAAATAGGACTAAAAGAGCTTTTGGGATGGATAAGCGAGAATTTGTAGAAAAGCTTAAAACCTCTAAAAGAGTGGTAATAAAAATAGGAAGCGGCGTAATATCATCTGAAAGCGGACTTGAAACAGAAATAATAGACAACATTGCAGAAAACATAGTGAGTATAGCGAAAAACAGACAGGTTGTGATTGTATCGAGCGGGGCTGTGGCTGGTGGATTGCATGCGATGGGCGCAAAAAAAAGACCAACAAATATCGTTCACCTTCAAGCATTCGCAAGCATTGGTCAACCAGTATTGATGAGGGCTTACAGCGAAAGCTTTAAGAGATTTTCAAAAAGAGTTGCCCAAGTTTTGATAACAGTTGACGACATCCAAAATAGAAGAAGATTTATCAATGCAAAAAATACAATCTTGACCCTGTTAAAGTGGAGAGTAATCCCTATTGTAAACGAAAATGACACGGTCGTAATAAAGGAACTAAGATTCGGTGATAACGATATACTTTCATTCCATGTATCCAACCTTTCAGAAGCAGACGCATTAATAATTTTGAGTAATGTGGATGGAGTTTACAGTAAAGATCCATCAAAAAGCGGGGCAATTTTGGTTGAGAAGTTTGACGAAAATGCACAAATAACAGCAGGGAAAACAAGCAGATTAGGAAGTGGAGGCATAGAGACCAAGATTGAAGCGTGTTTAAAAGCTTCCAAAGCAGGGAAGCTATCTTGCATTATAAATGGAAAAAAAAGGGATGCTTTGAAAAAACTGTTCAACGGTGAGCTGGACTTTACATTTTTTGAACCATCCATTGAGCATACCCAATCGAAAAGGTCGTGGATAGAAGAGTGCAATCCAAGCGGCGTTGTTGTGATAGACAACGGTGCAAAGGAGAGTCTGCTTAAAAACAAAAGTCTCTTGCCAAGCGGCATAGTTAAAGTTTTTGGCGGTTTCAGCAGGGGAGATATAATAAACATAGAAGATAGTGAAGGAAATCTCGTTGCAAAGGGCATAACGAATTACGACTCAAGTGAGATAGAAAGGATAAAAGGTCAACATTCAGAGCGCATAGCAGAGATACTGGGATACAAATACTCAAACGATGTTGTTCATATAGACAATATGGTGGTTATGGGGAGAAAAAATGAGTAAATACGATGAGCTTATGGAGTTCTACAAGACAAAACTAAACTCAATAGTTGCTGAAAGCGACTGGTTCAAAATAGATCAGAAACTCATCGACAGATTTGCAGAAATAACTGGAGATACACAGTGGATACACACAGACCCTCAAAGGGCTGAAAAAGAGTCTCCATACAAAAAAACGGTGGCTCACGGCTTTTTAACGCTCTCATTGGTTCCGTATTTAACCAAAAGCAACACAAAAGAGTTTTTAAAAGAGCACTTCCCTGGAATGAACTATAGAATCAACTATGGATTAAACAAAGTCAGATTTCCAAATCCCGTAAAAGAGGGCTCATACATCAAAGCCAAACTGATTCCCATATCCATAGAAAATCTTGGTAATTCTGTTGAGGTTATTTACAAAATAATAGTCGACATAAAGGGAGAAGAAAAACCTGCAATGGTAGCCGAACAGGTTGTTAGAGTGTTTGAATAGGAGGTTATTATGAACCCTGAGAAAGTAATAGATATATGCAGAAAAGCCCATAAAGCTTTTTTCAACCTTTCAAAAACAAATGAAGATAAAATTAACAGTGCACTGGAAAGCCTGAAACTTTTGATAGACAAAAACAGGGAAAGGATAAAAGAGATAAACGGGAAAGATATAGAAAACGCAAAATCTATGAACCTGAAGAGTGCTTTGATTGATAGACTGCTACTTAATGACAAAAGAATTGATGGCATCATTCAGTCCATAGACACTGTTATTAAATTAAAAACGCCAGTGGGTGAAGTGATTGAGGGGTGGAGACTCGAAAACGGATTAAACATAGAGAAGGTAAGGGTTCCCATTGGAACTGTGGGTATAATCTATGAATCAAGACCCAATGTTACTGTTGATGCAGCCATTCTCTGTCTGAAATCCCTGAATACATCTGTGTTAAGGGGTGGCAAGGAAGCCATAAACTCAAACAAATTTTTATCAGACCTGATTAAAGAGTCTTTAAAGGAAAACGGCATCGATGAAAACAGTGTTGGATTTATAGATGAAACAGACAGAGAGGGCGTCAAATACATGTTAAAACTAAACCAATATATAGATGTAATTGTTCCAAGGGGCGGAGAGGGTCTAATAAAGTTCGTTTCAGAGAACGCAACAATGCCTGTTATAAAACACGATAAAGGTTTGTGCCACCTGTTTATTGATGAATCTGCCGACTTGGAAAAGGCACTGAACATATCGTTCAATGCTAAAGTGCAAAGACCGGGTGTATGCAACGCCATTGAAACACTACTTGTACACGAAGGTATAGCAGATGCTTTCCTACCGAAATTCAAAGAGCTGATGGATAGTGCTGGAGTGGAGTTGAGGGGTTGCAGTAAAACAAGGGAGATACTGAAAGATATAAGAGAGGCTACGGATGAAGACTTCAAAACGGAGTACCTCGACCTTATCTTATCCATAAAGATTGTTGGAAACTTGGATGAGGCAATAGAACACATAAACACATACGGTTCACACCATTCAGAGGCAATTGTCACAGAAAACTACGGCAATGCAGAGCGATTTTTGGATGAGGTGGATGCATCGTGTGTCTATGTTAACGCATCAACACGATTTACAGATGGCGGTGTGTTTGGATTTGGCGCCGAGATAGGTATAAGCACAAACAAGCTGCACGCAAGAGGTCCCGTGGGGCTCAAAGAGCTCACCACATACAAATACAAAATCAGGGGAAATGGACAGATAAGAAGGTGAGAATAGGAATACTGGGAGGCACTTTTAACCCCATTCACATCGGCCATATAAGAGGTGCAATAAGCACCTATGAGACTTTTTTACTTGATAAAATGATATTTCTGCCAACAGGCATCCCACCTCATAAAAAGGACGATGTTGCAAACGCAGAGTACAGATATGAAATGATAAGGTTAACAATAGAGGAGCTGGATTTCTGCGATGTGTCGAGGTATGAGATAGACCTAAACAGGGTTAACTACACAATAGATTCTGTAAGACACTTCAGGAAACTCTACCCCGACAACGAACTCTTTTTTATTGTTGGCACTGATGCCTTTTACTACCTATCGAGCTGGAAACAGTATAAAGAGCTAATAGAGCTCATTACCTTCATAGTTGTAAGAAGGCCTGAATACGAAACCAGTATAATCTTGAATAAATACAAAAATGTGGTAGATTTTAAAGAGATTGAAAGCAAAGAGAGATACAGGGCAGAGCCAAGGAGGGTCTATATCTATACGCCGCCTGCTTTTGATGTGTCGTCAAGTATGATTAGGGATAAAATAAAGAAAGGCGAGTGTATTAAATATCTCGTACCTGAAAAGGTAGAAAAATTTATTTTTGAGAAGGGGTTGTACAGGTGAGGGAGGAGCTCATTAGGATTCTTGAAGAGAAAAAGGTTGACGATATATCTGTTTACGACATGAGAATGAAATCTGCGCTGTTTGACTACTTTATAGTTGGAACTATTAACTCAAGCAAACAGGTCTATGCCATCTTCGATGAGTTGAAAAAAAGTGGTATTGAGATACACCACATAGAGGAAACCAGTGATGGTGGTTGGACGCTTATCGATTGTTTTGACATAGTAATGCACCTTTTTACCGAAAATAAAAGGAAGGAGTACGACTTAGACTCCCTCTGGAGAGAAACGGAGAAAAAGAGGGACAATGGATATTAATATTAACGAGCCAGTAAAACTGGCAGAAGATGTGTACTGGGTTGGAGCCTACATACCCGAAGATCAGTTTCAATGCCATGTTTATTTGATTAAAAACGGTGAAGAGTCGGTAATCATAGACCCTGGCTCAAGAATCACCTACGAAATCACGAAAAGAAAGATAGAACAGCTCATAGACCTAAAGGACATTAAATACATAGTGTGCCACCACCAAGACCCAGATATAATAGGCTGTGTTGACCAGCTACTTTCAGATATGGGTAATGGTAGGGAACGTTTTCTCATAACCCACTGGAGGGCGTGGGCTTTACTTAAACACTGCAATTGGGATATAAAGCTTTACGAAGTGGAAAAAAATGGGTGGCGATTAAAAACGGGCAATAGAGTTCTCAGATTTATCTTTACACCCTATCTCCACTTCCCAGGAGCATTCTGTACCTACGACTGCAAAACAAAAACCTTGTTCTCAAGCGATATTTTTGGGGGATTCACACCTGAGTTTGAGCTATTCGCAAAGAGTGCTGAGGATTATTTTGAAAAACTAAAACCCTTTCATGAACACTATATGCCGAACAACGCATTCCTAACACACAGCCTTGATAACATAGAAAACTATGAATTAAACCTTATAGCCCCGCAGCACGGTTCAATAATAAAAAAAGAGTTCATAAAGCCAATAATTGAGAAGATGCGACCGCTTCGATGCGGCTTGTTTGAAAGGTTTACAAACACAAGAGATGTTATAAAACTTTCCAAGCTGAACGACATTTTAGAAAATATAATAAAAATAATAGCCTATCAAGAGAAGTTTTACATGATTATAGATAAGTTCTTATACAATCTCAGGCAGTTTTACAAAGTTGACTCAGTTAGAGCGTATGTAATGGATGTCGAAGAGGTAAAAATACTGGAGTTCAACTCAGATAACACAACGGTAAACATAATAAAAGACGACAACAAGCTAAAACAGATGATAGACGCTTCATGTTATATAAAAAACGGTGGAATGTTCTTTAAACCCTCCCAGCTGCACACGATATTTGGAGTTCATGAACCGTCCTATACATTTCCAATTAAAGACCAGAACGGCAAGTATTACGGTGTCTGCTTTGTTATATTTAATCCCGATGAGTTTGATGTTTATGTTGACCTTGAGGTTCTATCCAAATTTGAAGTCCCCATATCTATGGCAGTTCTTTCTGAAAGAAAAGAGTTCTGCACAAGAAACAAAATCCTGAGATTGCACGAAGAGTCAGTAAGAGACCCACTCACAGGGCTGTTTAACAGGCGATATATGAACATTTTAGCCGAACTCGAATTTAGAAAAAGCAAGAGGTATTCTCAACCGTTGTCTGTTCTCATGATAGATATAGACCACTTCAAAAAGATAAACGATAAGTACGGCCATAAAGTGGGAGATAAGGTCTTAAAAATGGTCGCCCAACAGATAAAAAATCTAATAAGGGGAGCAGATATCCCTATAAGATATGGCGGTGAGGAGTTTGTCGTAATACTACCAAACACAACAAAAGAAAACGCATTCAAACTTGCAGAGAGACTTAGAAAAACTGTAGAAAACAATCCTATCGAAATTGATGGGCTCAAAATTCGCTGCACATTGAGTATTGGTATATCATCGATGGATGATAACCCACAAACATTTGAAGAGCTTGTAAATATTGCCGACAAAAGGATGTATGCAGCAAAACAGAGCGGCAGGAACAGAACCTTATTTTAACCTTTTTATCCAAACACCATCTTTTGTATTATCTCGAACGCCTCTTTTGCCCTCTTTTTAATGAATAGATTGGGTTTGCACACAGCCATACAGTTCTCATCTGGATTTATCGTAACAACAAACGCTCCCCTTGATTGGAATCTGTTGGCTATGTAATCGTTCGTTGGAACCGCAGAGCTTGAACCGATGAGAAAAATCAACTCAGGCACCCCTACCTCACTCAAGAAGTTCTGATAGTTATTTATTTGATAATAATTCTCAATATAATACCAATCACCAAACATCAAAATATTGGGTCTTAAAAGGTCTCCACACACGGGACACTTAGGCAAGTTGGTTGCTATCATCGTCTCATAATCAAGATCACACAGGGGAACATCGCGGTTTTCCCTAACCCCATAGCTGCATGCCGCACCCTTCATACATTGAAGCCGCCACATGGAGCCGTGCACCTCATAAACAAGCGATTCATCAAGTCCAGATATTATGTGATAGCCGTCCGTGTTTGTTGTGTGGACAAAAGCCTTATCAAAGATTTCTCTTATCATGCGGTTAATCACATGGTATCCAATGTGTGGTCTGTTCTCATGGGCATTTCTTCTTCTCCATTCGTAGAAAGCCCACGCATATTGCGGTCTTACCTCAAAACTGTATGGATTTGCCAAATCTATTGCGTTCAATCCAAGTCTCTTAAAAACAGGAAAGTTGCGCCAATAACCCTCTTTATCCCTGAAAGTAGGTATACCACTGTCTGCACTCATACCCGCACTTGTTAGAAATAGACAGCTCTTTGCTTCCTTTACTTTCTTCTCAAGCAATTTGAAATCATTCACCTTCATAACCACCGCCCTCCACAAAGCAGTATGGGTCTAAAGCCATATAATCACCAAAATAGGCGTCGGCTCTCGCCCTACAGCCTCCACATACATTTATGTACCTGCAGTGGGCACACTTTTCATTGTAAGAGTCAAAATCCCTCATATCTTTAAAAATCCTGGATTCATGCCAAATCTTTAAAAAGCCATCCTTTAAAACATTTCCTGCACTTCTCAAAAAGTAGCTACACGGCTTAACCTCACCATCATAGCCAATGAAAGCTATCAGCTGTCCTGCTACACAACCTTTAGCCCCTCCTGTTGAAAATTTAAGCGTTCTCCTCTTAAATTCAATTCCCCGCTTTCTTCTCTCTATATCCACAACTGCGTAGTATTCTGGTGCACATGTCGGTCTTACAAGCATCTCTTTCTCTTTCAGCTCAAGTTCAAAGTGCCATTTAAGAATTTTGTAGTAATCCTCTTTATCAATCAGCTCTTTCCTTAGCTCCTCTGCCCTGCCAGTTGGAACTATCATAAACATATACCAGGCTTTGGCACCTAAAGACTTAGCCAATCTGTAGGTGTTTTCTATGTCGTGCTGGTTTCTCTTTGTAAACGATGAGTTTACGATAAAATCAACCCCTATCTTTTTAAAAATTTTAGCAGCACGAACAGTTGCATCAAACGCACCTTCAACTTTTCTAAAATCATCGTGAATTTCAGCTTTTGAGCCGTCCAAACTCAAAGAAACAATATCTATATGTTCTTTAATCTTTAAAGCCATTCCTTCATCAACGAGCGTTCCGTTTGTTGCAAGCCCTACCCTCATGCCTCTGGACTTTATGTAGTCAGCTATATCAAAAACATCGCTTCTCATAAGTGGTTCACCGCCTGTCAAAACCACAACAGGCTTAAACTCTTTAGATATTTCATCTATTACACCTGTAATGTCTTCAAAAGTTAGCTTTTCCCTCAAATTCATAGATGCAGAAGTTCTGCAGTGGATACAGTTCAGATTACAACGGGGCGTTATCTCAAAGGCAAGCCACTTTAAAGAAAATTCCATCATTTTCTAAGCTTCTCTATATCATTTTTTCTGCCAACGGTTAGCAGGTAATCTCCATCCTGTATAATCTCATCAGGAGATGGATTTATATCCATCCTTCCATCCCTCTCAATGCCGATAATAGTGAGACCAAAATTCTTTCTTATGTCAAGTTGAACTATGCTCTTGCCAGAAAATCTTGGCGGTGCTTTTATTTTTGCTATAACATAACTCCCCGTAGAATCAAGAGCCTCAATGATGTCAAGTCCCGCCAGGTGATTGGCTAAATCCCTGCCCTTCTCCTTTTCGGGAAATATAACCCGTGTCGCTCCAACTTTAGCAAGTACCCGTCCATGCAGCGGATTTATAGCTTTGGCATATATCTCTTTTATGCCGAAACCGTGCAGTATAGCAACACTAAGAACACTTGTCTCTACATCGCTACCCACCGAAACAACAACAGTGCTGGCATCGTGGACACCTATCTCCCTCAATGCCTTTTCATCCGTACAATCCGCCAGAACAACAGAGGGCAAAACATCTGCAAGCTCTTTAACAACCTCCTCATCGTTGTCAATGCCAATAACATCCCTACCAAGTTCAGTGAGTCTTTCAGCCACACTTCTACCAAACCTGCCCAAACCTATAACAACAAACAGCTCCTTCATACAAATATTCTCCCAGCAGGCAAACTATACCTGCGTCCACTTCTTTTTCTAAAAAGTGCAACAGAAAAGCTAAACAAACCTATCCTACCAGCAAACATCAGAAAAATTATCAATAATTTACCAAATGTGTCAAAGCTTGCAGAAAGACTCAAGTTGGTTGTTGAAACAGACAAGCCGACGGTTGAAAGCGCTGAAACCGATTCAAAAAGAGCACTTAAGAAATTAACATCCTCTATATCGCTTAAAGCAAAAGCAGATATGGAAATAATAAAAAAAGAGAGCACAACTATCACAAACGACTTGTACACAACCTCATCGGGTATCTTCCTTTTAAAAGCTGCAACCTCCTTTTCTCCCCGAATGTATGAGTAGATTGCCAGAGTAACGGTTGTGGCCACTGTTGTCTTAACTCCCCCGCCAGTTCCACCTGGAGACGCACCAATAAACATCAATACAACCATCAAAAACAGAGTGGAGTTGTGCAAAAAGCTTAAATCAATTGTGTTAAAACCTGCAGTCCTTGTAGTTACGCTTTGAAAAAGACTAACGAGAATGCCGTGAAACAATCCGTAGCCCTTCAAAACACCTTTTATCTCTAAAAGATAAATGAGAAGGGCAGGTAAAAATATCAAAATTAAAGTGGTAATGGTAATAAGTTTTGTATGGAGTGAAAAAAATCTAATCTTTTTCCTAAAAAAGAGAAGGCACTCATCAACAACGATAAAACCTATACCCCCAAGAACAATCAAGAGCATAATGGTGAGATTTAAAAGCAGATTGAACTTAAAAGCTACAAATGAGTTTGGAAAAAGAGAGAAACCAGCGTTGTTAAATGCACTAATGGAGTGAAAAAGTGCAAGGTAAAGCCCCCTGCTAAAACCGAACCTTCCAACAAAAACAACGGAAAGTAGGATGAATCCCAAAAGCTCGCATAAAAGGGCAAAAATCATTATCCTTTTGAAAAACCCCACAACTGAGTGCATCTCAGGGTAGTTGAATGCCTCTTTCAAAATCAATTTATCCCTGTAGGTCAGCTTTCTTTTGAACGAAAGCAGGATAAACGATGTTAAACTCATATAACCAAACCCACCAATCTGGATAAGAATAAGAATAACAATCTGGCCAAATATCGTAAAATGGGACATACTGACAACGATGAGTCCTGTCACACAAACAGCCGATGTTGCCGTAAAAAGGGCATCTATTAAGGAAACTCCGCCCTTTGAACTAAAAGGAAGCATAAGCAAGACAGTTCCAAGTATTATAACTGTAAAAAATCCTATAACTATAGTGCGTAAGGGGTTTTTACTCATCATTGAGTATGGTTTTTATCGTGTAAATCTTCTTGTTCTGGCTTTCATAGTAAATTCGAGTCAAAATCTCGCTAATTATACCAATACCAAGAAGGTTAACACCAGTCAGAATGAGAAGAACACCAAGCAAAAGCAAGGGTCTATGTCCAATATTCATTCCAAAAAACAGCTTTTCTACAGCCAAGTATCCGTCTATTAAAAATCCCAAAAAAGCGAGAAAAAAACCGATTATCCCGAAGAAGTGCATGGGGCGAGTCATAAACTTTTGCATGAAATAAACGAGTATCAAGTCAACAATAACTCTGAATGTTCGTGATAGATTGTATTTACTTCTGCCAAACTTCCTTGGGTGGTGCCTAACTGGGATTTCAGCAATCTTTGCACCGTATATGTTGGCAAGTGCAGGGATAAACCTGTGCATCTCACCGTACATGTGCAGATTCTTCGCAATGTCGGCTCTATAAGCTTTCAGGGAGCAACCGTAGTCGTGCAGTTCAACCTTTGTTATCTTGCTAATCAACTTATTGGCAACCTTTGATAAAAACACCCTTTTTGGTTCGTCCTGCCTCTCTTTTCGCCACCCACTGACCACATCGTATCCCTCTTCTATCTTTTCAAGAAGTTTTGGTATATCCTCAGGATCGTTTTGCAAGTCTCCATCCATGCTCACTACTATATCCCCATGGGCATAGTCAAAACCAGCCGCCATTGCCGCTGTCTGTCCGAAATTTCTTCTAAAGCGGATTACCTTAAATCGTTTGTCTTTCTCAGCAATCTCTTTTAACACATCAAACGTTCCGTCTGTGCTACCATCATCAACAAAAATGATTTCGTGGTCATAACCGTTTTTAATCATCACATCTTTAATCTTCTCGTATAAAAGCTTCACATTATCCCTTTCGTTATATACAGGCACAACAACACTTATCATAAGCTCTCCCTCATTCTGTCTATCACAGCTTTATAATCACTCTTGGAAAAGATAGAGCTGCCAGCAACGAAAATATCAACACCAGCCTCAGACAATAGTTTTATATTATTCTCGTTAACACCACCGTCAACCTCTATTAGAAAATCGAGCCCGTGTCTTTCTCTGTATTCAAAGAGCCACACTATCTTTTTGACAGAGTTTTCTATAAACCTCTGACCGCCAAAGCCGGGGTTTACACTCATAACAAGCACAAGGTCAACATACTCAAGTATATATTCAAGCAACATAGGATGGGTGGATGGATTAATGGAAACACCAGCCTTCCTGCCAAATTTCTTTATTTCTGTTATGCTTCTATTTAAATGACAGTCTGCCTCATAGTGAATGGTCAAGAAATCTGCTCCAGCATCGATGTAGGCAGAAATCCAATGTTGGGGATTCTCTATCATTAAATGAACATCCAAAGGGACAGTTGCGATAGATTTAATCTGTCTAACTATGAAACTGCCAAATGTCATATTGGGTACAAAGTGTCCATCCATAACATCAAGGTGGAGCATATCTGCTCCAGCCTCTTGCACATCGTTAATCTCCCTTTCAAGATGTAAAAAGTCAGCAGAAAGAAGAGAAGGAGCTATCAACTTTTTACTTTTCAATCTTTACCACCTCAACCTTTTCAATCTTTTTTCCATTCAGTTTCAAAACTTTAAGCTTATATTTCCCAGCAAACTCAAACTCCTCACCCTCTTCAGGAATTTTGTCTGCCAAATAGTATATCAAACCGGCAACCGTCTCATAACTTTCCATATCCTCTGTTTTTTCAATACTCAAAATCTCGCAAAAATCATCCAAATCCATGCCTGCATCTACGATATACCTGTTCTCATCAACCTTTATGAAGTCATCCTCCTCTTTCTCATCGTATTCATCCCTTATATCTCCCACTATCTCCTCAAGAATGTCCTCCATCGTCACAAGTCCAGCCACGCCACCATACTCATCAATCACAATAGCAACATGTATCCTCTTCTCCCTGAACTCCTTAAAAAGGTGATAGATGTTCTTTGTCTCTGGAACAAACATAGCCTCCCTTAAAAGCTCTCTTAAGGTTATCTCATCAATACTTTTATCCCTGAGCTTTTTTATCAGGTCTTTAATATAAATTATCCCCACTATGTTGTCCAACTTACCCTCATAGGCAGGAATCCTCGAATATTCATGCTCCTCAATCAAATCAAGCAGGTCATTCACTGAGCTGTTAATCTCTATACAAACCATCTCCGTTCTTGGAACCATTATCTCTTTAACGGTAATATCTTTAAAATCTATTATGTTGTGCATCATCTCCTTTGTCTGATCTTCCAGAATGCCCTCTTCTTCGCTCACGCTTATCATGAATTCAAGCTCCTCTTCTGTGATTAAGGGCTTTTCTGTGTCTACACTCCCACCCGCCAGCTTAATAATAAGCTTTACAAATACATTCATTATGTAAGTGATCGGATAAAAGAGATAGTAGAAAAAGACAAGGAATTTTATGCTAAACTTGGCGAAGCTTTCAGCGTTGTGCTTGGCAAATGTCTTTGGTGTAATTTCGCTAAAAAACACTATAAAAATAGTCATAACAGCAGTGGTCAGAGCAAGCTGGCTTGAGCCGGATAGTTTCAAAGCAATATCACCTGCCAGAACAGAGGCAAATATATTTGCAACATTGTTCCCTATCAGTATCGTGTTAAGCATCTTGTTAGGATGGTTCATCCAGATTAAGAAATACTTGGCATTCTTTTTATCCTCATGGATAATTTGTGCAACCTTCAGAGGTACAAGGGAAGTCAAAGCCGTCTCAGAGGATGAGAAAAACGCACTGGCAATCAGAGAAACAGCTATCATAATAAATTCATAGGTCAATCCGCTCATTTCCAACCTTTAAAAATGGGAATATCCACAATCTTTAATTTTCACAACCTTTCCACCCCTTAAAACCTCAATCCTACCACCCTTTTTCACTTCACCAATTACCGTAAACCCATCCATGCTTTCCACTTTCTCTTTAAAACAACTCTTTACACACACAACAAGCTCATAGTCCTCTCCACCGCAGAGCATCTCTTCTTTGCTTATAAATTCTGCCCCACAAAAAGGAATCTTATCCCAGTAAATCTCCATCCCAACACCACTCTCTTCGCATATATGAAGGCAGTCCTGAATAAGTCCATCGCTTATATCTATCATGGCAGTAGCAAAAGGCGCAACTTTAAAAGCCTCAAAAAATCTTGGCTTAGGGTCAAGATGCCTCTTCTTAAGCTCATCATACCCCTCAAGGCCATCCCTCAAAGCCACAAAGCCTGCATAGGAGCATCCAATACTGCCCGTCACCAGAACAATATCACCATCTCTTGCTGTATTTCTCTTAACAGACTTACCCCTCTCATTCTCACCTACAAGGGTAACGCTTATATAAAGCTTATCAGAAGATGTGGTATCTCCGCCTAAAAGTGATACATCATACTCCAAAGCAATATCCCTAAACCCCATCAGAAACTGCTCAATCCAGGAAAGCTCCCTATCTATATCTAAAGAGAGTGAAAGAAAAGCCCATTTGGGCTTTCCAGCCATGGCAGCAATATCTGAGAGATTAACAGCAAGGGATTTTCTCCCGAGCAGATACGGCTCTACTCCCTCAAAAAAGTGAACACCTTGAACAAGCGTATCTGTGGTTATGAGGAGCTCCTTATCTCCATATGGCAAAATAGCACAATCATCACCAATTCCCCATACACTGCCTTCAGCTCTGAATAACTCCCTTATCTTTTTTATGAGTCCGAACTCTCCCACTTCACCTATTTTCAAACTGTATCGTTCTCCTTCGGAACATAAAATCTATGGGGTTTTGACAGATAGGCTCCCTGTGGCTTGTCGCCTGAGTAGTGGGGATTTTTGTAAAGAGAGCGTCCTTTAACTGTCAGGTATGCAGGAATTTCAAGGAGATTGCCCGACTTTACAAAATCTATGGCTTTTTTGATTGCAGCATAGCTTGAATTGGACTTTTTAGTTTTTGCAAGGTAAATGGTGCAGTGCGAAAGCGTAATTTTTGCCTCAGGCATACCAATCTCTTTAACAATATTCAAACACGCAGACGCCACCAGAATTGCACTGTTATCGGCAAGCCCCACATCCTCACTGGCAAGAATACAAAGTCTTCTTGCAATAAACTCTGCATCCTCACCAGCCTCCAAAAGCCTCGCAAGATAGTAAAGAGCAGCGTCAGTTTGCGAAGCCCTGATGCTCTTTATAAATGCAGAAATCAGGTCATAACGCTCGCTTTCGTTTCTATAACCCAAATCCACTCCAAAAAACTCACCAACCTCATCAGCCTTCAGCCTATTTTCAGATGCAATCTTTATAATATTTAAAAGCCTTCTTGCATCTCCTGAGGCGAAGAGTACCAGCCTGTCTATAACATCACTGTCGAGCTCTGGAGCAATCCTTTTTGCTATAGCTTTCAAATCACTCTCAGAGAGCCTCTTGAACTCATAAACCAGACAGCGAGAGCGCAGTGCTTTGGTCAACTTAAAATACGGGTTGTAAGTGGAAGTGCCTATCAAAACCACGCTTTTCTCTTCCAAATAGGGCAGGAGAATATCCTGCTGTCTTTTATCAAAACGGTGAATTTCGTCTATAACAAGTAGAATAGGCTTTCCCCTGCTTCCCTTTTTCAATGTCTTTTTTAAAGTGTCTGAACTGCAATATGTAGCGTTTAAATAGTAAAAGTCCAATCTGTGTCTTTTTGCCAGAAGCTTTGCATAACTACTCTTTCCCGTTCCAGGTGGTCCGAACAGTATCATAGAGGGTGGAAAATTGCTTGAGTGATAAAATGAATAGAGCGGCTTTCCTTTGCCAAACAGGTGGAGCTGCCCTACAAGTTCATTAAAACTCCCTATACTATCCCCGTCAGACATAGGGTAAATCACCTAAAATGAATTTTGTCATGGTAAATCTATACAACAAAAACTTTCTATTTTCAAGAACTCCATTGACAAAGCATATTTTTGAACATATATTCAAAAAAGGAGGGCTCTATGGTTGAAAAAGAAAGAGAAGTATGGCTCAAACGCTCTGTCATACTAAACATCATCCTCGCCATATCAAAGCTGACAGTTGGTTTTCTTAGTGGGAACAGGGTTATTTTAGCAGATGGCATACACAGTGTTTCCGATGTTATAAGTTCAAGCTTTATACTGTTATCCATAAAACTTTCAGGAAAAAAATCCGAGAAATTCCCTTATGGAATGCACAAAATTGAAGATTTCTCTGCCCTATGTGGTGGCTTAATCATTCTTTACGCTGCCTTCATAATTCTAAAAGAGGCTTTTTCCAATAAAAACTTTATATCGGGAAACATAGATGCTGTTTATTTGATTATTTTTCTACTAAATATCTTGTTTATCCAAGCACTATTTGCCCTTTTCGAGTATAAAGCCTCCAAAAAGTTAAATTCTCCTGGTGTCAATACCGATCTTTTGGACTGGATGCTCGATGCAGGAAGCACGAGCTTAGCACTTCTAAGTATTATCCTACAAAGGATCGGTATTCCACACTCACAAAGAGCTGCTATGATAATTATTGCTCTCATCATAATAAAAGAGGCAGTTGAAAACATAAAAGACTCAATCTTTGCCCTATTAGATGCATCAATTAGTCCAGAAATAACAGGGAAAGCAAAAAGAGTAATACTATCACACCCTGCAGTCAGCAACATTCAAACACTGTACATTCGCCGTGCGGGTAGTATCTACATAGCTGACATAACCCTTCAATTAAACGAGAGAAGCATGACAAAAGCACACGAGGTTATAGATAAAATAGAGGAAGAACTTAAAAAAGAGATACCCAACCTTCAAATTATTACACTACACTACGAACCTGTAAAGACACGATATAGAAAAATAGCTGTACTTCTTGATAAAAATGGAGAAACAGCAAGAAGAATGCGCGATGTTGCAAAGATTATGATAATTTCAGAAACACCAGATGGACAAAAGATTTCCTATACGGTGGACAACCCCTACTATGGGAAAGGGAAAGGTCACTCAATCAAGCTCCTTTCTTGGCTCATTAAAGAAGATGTTAGCGAAGTAGTGTTCAAACCTCTCAAACTGGACAGTGATAGATTAGAGCTGTTTGAACATTTGGGTATAAAAATCAGAAAAGACTTAGTTTAAACGGAACAAATGTACAGTAGGAGTAAGATAGTAGGTTTTGCTTTTAATAAGTATACTTGAAACAAACTATTTTTTTTGATATAAACTGCCAACAATACACGGAAGGTTTTCTAAGTAGTGGAAGAAAAAGAGATTTTGTGTGAAGATGACGAGATTGATTTAATAGAACTCTGGAAAACACTAAAACGGCATAAGATCGCAATAATAGCCACATTAATCATTTTCTTAGCGTTGTCTTTAGTTTACATTCTGATTTCAAAACCTAAATACGAAGCTGTTGCCACACTGCAGATAGGTGGACAATTAATCCAAACAGGAAATGGACTTGAGGAAAAATACTTTGAAGACGCAAAAAAGATAAAAGAATACTTAGATGTAAAGTACGATGTGGCTGGCAAATTCAGAAAAAAGGGTACAGAATCATATATTAAGGATGTCTCGGTGCCAAGGAAAAGCAAAGGCTTTGTAACCATTACGGCTTACGGTCCTAACAATAAAAAAGCAATAAAGATGTTGAGAACCGCATTGAATGATGTGATTTCAAAACATAAAGCTTACTACGACAACATAGTAAGACAAAAAAAGCTCAGGATTGAAGAACTTACTAAAAAGATAAATCACAATTTAAATGTAACACTACCCCTTTTGAAGAGGGATATTTACATTTTGCAAAATGTTAAAATCAAAAAAATTGATGAAAAGATAAAAACCATAAGGAATATCGATTTGAAAAAGAT
>WFQQ01000056.1 GCA_015486965.1 Desulfurellaceae bacterium | reverse complement strand
TCAGTATACACACTCAATTTCTTTACATACATAGTAGAGCTTTCACCAAACCCTTCGTATAGAAATGGATAGTTGCTGTTTATTTTTCCATGTATCTGAAACCTGTTTCTATCCCTCAACAGTTCTCCAAACTGTTCGCTCACAAACAGTTTTATGCCACCAAGTTCGTCTAAAAAACCCTTATTGGAGTCGTAGCAGAGATAGAGTACATGTTGTTTACTGTTTAAAACAAAAAACAGATTAAGCCTGAACCTACTGTTTTTCACCTTCAGGGTGTGCTCTATGGTAGCCCTTATACCTTTTGTTAAATCCATATTACCTATTTATATCACCAAATCTTTTAGGATACAAATTAATTTTTATTTAGCTTATTTAAAACTTCTTTTCGATATATAAAAATTCATTTGATTTAATAAAAAAATTGTCTATAATAAAAGTTAACGGGATGACTTTAAAAAACATTTAAACCGTGAAGGAGGTGGCGTATGAAACGCTGGAGTTTGGTTGGATTGTTAGCCGTTGTGGTTGCGTTGCTTTTCACGGTGTCTGTATTTGCGGCAGATGTAATCAAGATAGGGGTACAGGCACCGATAACAGGAAAGTTCGCTAGTGAAGGACAATCTATCGACAAAGCCGTAAGGCTCGTTGTTGAGCAGGTTAACAAAAAGGGCGGGCTTTTGGGCAAAAAGATCGTTGTCATTACATGCGACGACGAAGGTAAAGCTGTTAAAGCAGCAATCTGTGCAAGGAAGCTTGTTAACGATGGTGTAATAGCCGTTATAGGTTCCTACACATCAACATGCACAGAGGCAGCAGAGCCTATCTACTACAGAGCTGGAGTTCTTCAAACATCGGATGGAACAAGCGATACACTGGTTAAGCATGGTTATTGGACTTTCTTCAGAAACTCATCTCCCAACTCTTCAGAGGCAAAGTTTACAGCCGAGTTCTTCTTGAAAAAACAGCACTACAAAAGGATAGCCGCAATCTCTGACTACTCCACATTCTCTGTAAACCTGACAACTGCGGTTGTTAAAGATTTAAAGAAAATGGGCGGAAATGTTGTTTACACAGGAAAAATAGTTTCTGGCTCCCAGAACTTTACCCCAATTCTTACAAAGATTAAATCCTACCATCCAGATGTAATTTACTTCGGTGGTTATTACACAGACGGTGGTCTCATAAGGGCACAGATGGTTCAGCTTGGAATGAAGGCAGACTTCGTTGGCGGAGACTCAAACGACAACCCAGAGTTTATAAAGCTTGCTGGAAAAGCTGCCGTTGGCGCTTACCTAATCGATGTTCCACTACCAGAGATGTTGCCATACCCAGCAGCAAAGAAATTCTTAAAAGCATACAGGGCTAAGTATCACGAGAACCCTGCGAGCATCTGGACACTGTTTAATGTTGACGGTCTAAGGGTAATACTGTATGCAATCCAAAAGACAAAATCTCTTGATACGAAAAAAATCGCCCACTACCTGCACTATGAGCTTAAAAACTTCCCAGGCATAACAGGACCTATCAGCTTTGCTCCAAACGGTGAGAGAATTGGGAGTGCATACATGGCATACATCATTGGCCCAGATCTGAAATACCACATCGTTTACAGAGAGAAATAAGCGAGGCAAACTATGGAGATATTTCTCCAACAGCTTGTAAACGGATTAACAATAGGGAGCATCTACGCTTTAGTTGCACTGGGCTATACAATGGTTTACGGTGTTCTAAAGCTTATCAACTTTGCCCACGGCGACTTAGTGGCTTTGAGTGCCTATATTGGGCTTGTAATTCTAATGCAATTAGCGGGAGTTCTATCTCCCGCTCTGCTCATACTAATTACATTCATATCAACCATGGTAATCACAGCCATTGGAGGTATTGTGCTTGAAAGGGCTGCCTACAGGCCTTTGAGGAGGGCTCCAAGACTTAGTGCGGTGGTTTCAGCATTAGGTGCGTCCATGGTTATAGAAAACGGTATTATGCTTATATGGGGTCCCATGCCCAAGATATACCCAGCGAGCGTGGTTCCCAATATAAACTTCGACCTGCACGGCGTATATATAAGCCTGATGCAAATTTTGGTTTTGGTTATCTCATTGGTTTTGATGGTCGCACTATACCTGTTTGTAAATAGAACCAAGCTTGGTACAGCAATGAGAGCCTGCGCCATAGACCAGGACGCCGCAAGGCTTATGGGTATAGATGTTGATAAAGTTATTGTAACGACATTTGTAATAGGTTCAGCACTTGGAGCTGTTGGTGGTCTGTTTATCGGGATGTATTACAGGGGCATAACATTCAACATGGGGTGGATTTATGGTCTCAACGCCTTTGTTGCTGCCATCATTGGTGGAATAGGAAATATCCCTGGGGCTATGCTTGGTGGAATGCTGCTTGGTATCTTCAACGCTTTTATCTCTGGCTACATTTCAAGTAGCTGGTCTATGGCTTTAACCTATGTCCTCTTGATTATAATCATGATATTTAGGCCAACAGGAATACTTGGAGAAAGGGTTGCGGAGAAAGTATGATGAATACAAAGAACGCACTCTACTACGGAATCTTCTTTTTGGTTCTGACAGTGTTGCCCTTCTTTCTTACATCCAACTGGATATCTGTAATGACAACATTTCTCATATACTCTGTAGTTTCCTTAAGCCAAGACATAGTTCTTGGTAGAGCTGGAATGTTTGATATGGGGCATGCTATATTTTTTGGACTTGGGGCTTATTCAACAGCTATCCTGAACATGGTTTACGGATGGCCTATAGTCGCTACAATACCGGTTGCAATTATACTTCCAATAATCGCAAGTATCTTGCTTGCAGCACCTATTATCCACTTAAGAGGAGACTACCTGCTTGTTACTACAATAGGGTTTAATATAGTGTTTACCCAGGCTTTGAAAAACAATGTCTTCGGGATTACTGGGGGACCCAACGGTATATTTGGCGTTGAACCGCTGAAAATTTTCAGTATAACATTTGCATCTCAAAAATCTATATACTTCCTTGCACTCTTTATTCTATTGCTCACCCTTGCCATCATTCACAACCTTGAGACAAGCAAACCGGGCAGGGCTTTACACTACCTCAATCTGGATTCACTTGCAAGCGAATGTATAGGCATCAATACAAGATTTTACAGACTCTACGCATTTGCACTATCTGCTGCAATTGCTGGACTTGCCGGTGTTGTTTTTACGCTGCAGTTTTCCGCAGTAAGTCCAGGCGCTTTTAACTTTATCCAGTCAGTTCTATTCTTTACAATTGTTTTGGTTGGCGGTCCATCTTCCATCCCGGGGGTTCTCCTTGGGACATTCTTTATGTTTGTCGTCCCAGAGATGTTCAGACAGTTTGCAGAGGCACGATACCTTGTATTTGGTGTTGCCATGATATTGATCATGATCTGGAGACCAAAGGGTATCTGGCCAGTTAAGTTCGGAAGAATACCAAACTATATAACCAAGGAATAGAGAATGGCTCTGTTAGAACTTGACAATGTAACAAAGATTTTTGGTGGATTGGTTGCTGTAGACTCTTTGAGTATTTCAATAGAAAAGGGAATGATATACGGCATAATAGGTCCCAACGGTGCTGGAAAAACCACAGTTTTTAACTGTATAACAGGTGTATATAAGCCAGAAAAAGGAAAAATTATATTCAAAGGCAAGGATATCACCGGACTCTCACCTCACAAAATAGCCAATATGGGTATAACAAGAACATTCCAGACAATAAGACTGTTTGGAGAGATGAGCGTTGCAGAAAATATCATGTCGGGCAGGCACTCAAAAAGCAGACAGAAGTGGTGGCACGGTATAATTCACACCCCCTTTTACTACAAAGATGAAAAGGAAAATTGGTTAAAGGTTAGAGAGTATATGGAGCTTTTCGGTTTGACACACCTTGCAAGAATGACAGCTGGAAGTCAGCCTTACGGCATACAGAGGAAGATAGAGATGGCAAGGGCTCTGGCTACAGAACCGGAGCTTCTTATTTTAGATGAGCCTGCTGCAGGTCTCAACGATAAAGAGAGACTTGAGCTTTTGGAAACAATCAGAAAGATAAGGGGCATGGGCATTACCATTCTTCTGATTGAGCACAACATGGATCTTGTCATGAATATCACAGAGTACATTAGCGTTCTCAACTTTGGAAAGAAGATAGCCGAAGGCAAACCTGAAGAGATACAGAACAACCCCGTTGTTATAGAAGCATACCTTGGTAAAGAGGATGAAGATGAGTTCTGATAAACTACTTGTAGTTGAAGATCTGTTTGTAAGCTATGGAAGTATAGAGGCTGTGAAAGGTATATCATTCTCGGTAAACAGAGGCGAACTTGTAACCATACTTGGAGCAAACGGTGCGGGAAAAACAACAACTATGAGAACTATAAGCGGACTTATAAAGGCAAAGTCTGGCAGCATCAGGTATAAAAATATAGAGCTAACATCCATGCCCGCACATAAAATTGTGGCTTTAGGTATAAGCCAGGCACCAGAGGGCAGAAGGGTTTTTGGAACACTAACGGTGGAGGAGAACCTGTTTTTAGGTGCATATACAAAGGAGAAGCTAAACAAAAAGGTACTCTCCTGGATTTATGAGCTCTTCCCCAGGCTTAAGGAGAGGAAAAATCAGCTTGCTGGAACGCTATCCGGTGGAGAGCAGCAGATGCTCGCCATAGGAAGGGCGCTGATGAGTGAGCCAGAGCTTCTGTTGTTGGATGAACCCAGTTTAGGACTGGCGCCAGTTTTAGTTAAAACCATTTTTGATACAATCAAGCAGATAAAAGAAGAGGGAACGACAATCTTACTCGTTGAGCAGAATGCAAAGGCTGCCTTGAAGCTTGCTGACAGGGGCTATGTCTTAGAGGTTGGCAAAATCGTGATGGAAGGCACATCAAAGGAACTTATCTCATCACCAAAGATTCAGGAAGCTTATCTGGGCAAGAAAAAGGCTGGTTAGAAAGCTCAAGCCATCAGGTCGATATTCAACATATCGGGGTTTATCTGGAGATTCTGTGCAAGCAGTAGCGTAATCTCTGTATAGAGCCTCAACTTTTTCTGCTGGAGCTCCAACTTTCTATTTTCAATGCTTTTCAATTTCTGTTCTATTAAACTTTTCTCTTCTTTGCTCCTCAAGCTTTTCAATAGTGTATCTAACTCAAGCTGTTTCTTGTTAAACTGTTGAATCTTCCGCTCTATCTCACTACCAAGGTTGCCCCTTACGGTCTGCTCCTTCTCTTTTTTCGGACAGTATGTTAAAACTGAAGACCTGCCACTTGTGGCAGCAAGGTACATACCGTCATGCTGTAAATTTAGATACAGGTCTTTGGCTACAACATAGCAACCCTTCTTCGCCGCTTCAGACTCAAATCTTAGAATATTGGAAGATTCATGGGATGCAACACGGGTTATGGATGTCCCAGCCGTTGCAGGTGCAGAACTCCCCCACTCCCCTGGGTCAAGCTTATAGTAAAGTGTGGGGTTCAAGGCAGCACTGCTAACTTCCATGCCGCCCCCTTTTTTAAGTATTAGCTTATTTTAGCCCCCGGCTTCACAGGCTTCTCTACCGTCAGCAGAGATAAATTCTCGCCATCCTTAGCAGCAAGGAGCATACCGTTTGATTCTATACCCATCAACTTTGCAGGCTTCAAATTTGCAACAACAACTATCAGCTTACCGACAAGCTCCTCTGGTTTGTAATACTCTTTCAATCCTGCAACAAGCGTTCTCGGTTTTTCTTCGCCTATATCAATTTTAAGTTTAATCAATTTTCTTGATTTTTCAACATCTTCTGCTTCCAATACCTTTGCAACCCTGAGTTCGACATTGAAAAATTCATCTATAGAAATTCTCTTCTCCTTCTTTTTAGACTCCTCTTTTCTCTGCTCTATCCTTTCAAAAAGGATAGTCTTTTTCTCAACCTTTGCCTGCTCAACATTGTAGAAATCCAAGAAAAACTCAATATTATAGCTTCCTATGTCGTTGAGCCCAAGCATTTCAAGCATCTTGGCAGACGAATCTGGCAGAAAAGGAGAAATCACACCCGCTATAAACTTTAGAGCTGAAAAGATGTTGTATAGCACCTCATTCAGCTCTGCACTCTTTTTCTGTTTATGCAGTGCCCACGGCTCTTTTTCCGTTATATACTTATTTACAGCCCTTACATAATCAAATATGTCTATTAAAGCCTCATCAAATCTAAAAATATCCATGTGCTTTACAACATTTTCATATGTCGATTTTCCCAGCTTAGCAAGTGAATCATCTTCTACTGTTATCGGCATATTAACAACGCCATCCAGGTATTTTTCTATCATTGTGAGGCTTCTGTTCACAAGGTTGCCAAAGTCGTTAACAAGCTCAGAGTTTATCCTTTCGATTAACTCCCTCTCTGAAAAATCACCATCAAGACCAAAGGGTACATTCCTCAAAAGAAAGTACCTGTACGCATCCCTTGTGTATTTCTCTATCATTTCGTTTGGGTCAACAACATTACCCAGGGACTTGCTCATCTTCTTTCCATCCACTGTCCACCAGCCGTGTGCAACAACATGCTTAGGCAGTGGCAGGTCAAGACTCATAAGGAATGCTGGCCAATAAACTGCATGGAATCTCAGTATATCTTTACCCACAAAATGCACATCAGCAGGCCATATCTCATCAAACTCACCCTTTCTGCAACCGATAGCGCTAACATAGTTAAGCAGAGCGTCAAACCAAACATATATAACATGCTTGTCATCGAATGGAACGGGTATGCCCCAATCGAACGATGTCCTTGTAATACTCAAATCTTTTAAGCCGCCCTTAACAAAGCTCTTAATCTCATTAAACCGTGTATTTGGAATAACAAAATCGGGGTTTTCTTCGTAGAATTTAAGCAGCTTATCCTCATAAGCCGAAAGCTTAAAGAAATAACTCTCCTCTTTTACAAGGTCTAACTTTCTTCCGCACACAGGACAGAGTTTCTCCTCGCCTATCTCAATTTCTGAATAGTAGCTCTCGCACGGAATACAGTACCAACCCTCATACTCTCCTTTGTAAATATCACCTTTTTTGTAAATATACTCAAAAGCCTCTTGAACGCACTTTACATGGTAATCGTCAGTTGTTCTCACAAAGAAATCGTTAGTAATGCCCAATTTCTTCCAGAGCCGTTGAAAATTGCTAACAACCTTATCTGCAAGCTCCTGCGGTGTAAGATTGACGCTCTTTGCAGCTTTCTGGATCTTTTGGCCATGCTCATCCGTTCCAGTCAAAAAAAACACCTTCTCACCCTGAAGTCTCTTATACCTTGCAAGCGTGTCGGCAGCGAGCGTTGTGTATGAATGACCGATATGCGGGACATCGTTCACATAGTAAATGGGAGTAGTTATGTAGTATCTTTTCATCACACCACCTCTTTATCTATTTCTTCTTCTGGCAAGCTTATAACCTCTACATCTCCAACGGGAACCTCAACCATCAATCCCTCTTCTGTTTTCAGAATAACAGTTTTTTTGATTGGGTTTATATATACAACCCTACCCTCAATCTCTCCAGACCTTGCTATAGAGTCCATGGGAGGTGCTATCTGTAAAAACTCCTCATACAGTTCATGCTCAAACCACAGGCAGCACATCAACCTTCCACACGCTCCCGATATCTTCTTTACATTTATATTCAAATTTTGCTGCTTTGTCATTTTCATAGAAACAGGATTGAAGGTTCTAAGAAACCTCGAACAGCAAAGTTCATCTCCGCAAAGCCCCAACCCACCGATAATCCTTGCCTCATCCCTAACACCAATCTGTCTCATCTCTATCCTTGCTTTAAAGATAGAAGCAAGCCTCTTAACAAGAGCACGAAAATCAACCCTTGTGGGCGATGTAAAGTAAAAAACTATCTTCTTTCTATCCATCATATACTCGACCCGAACAAGCTTCATGTTGAGCTCAAAGGATTTAATCTCCTCTTTGCATATCTTAAAAGCCTCTTTTTCCAGCTGTTTATTCTCTTCGTATATTCTCAAATCCTCATCAGTAGCCTTCCTGATGATAGATGGTATTTCATCCGCTGTCTCAAGCTCTTCAATCTTAACAACCTTTCCCATTCCAACTCCGCGTTCATACTCAGCAATAACCCTATCTCCAGGCTTTAGCTCACCTTCAAATCTATAGGGATAAAGCTGACCCACCCTCATAAACTCAACAATGGCAACCTTCATAGCTCATCCTCTAAGCATGCAAAAACATTTATCAAAATCAAAGTCTCATTCAGATTAAACTCCTTGAAATCCTTGTAAAAACTCATCACAGCTTCAGCCTTTTCAGGCACCCCTTTCTCTGCATAAAAATTAATAAGAAACTTTAGCTTGTTGAGTATATCAGGTTTGTTTCTGCTTGAAAACAAAAACTTAAAAATAGCCTCCCTATCCTTTTTAAGTAAAGCCTCTTTAAAAGCCCCGTCAATCTCAAACCCCTTCTTAAATCTAACAACCTGGGCTCTTGAGTACACAGTGTCAAGCAAATTCTCACACCTGTAAAAACCAAAATAGACTCCCTCAGGGGCTTCCTCTGTAAGCTTAAGCAGGGCATTTTGAGCTTCAAAACTCAAATCACCTATTAAAAAAGCCAGCTTATAATCCCTCTGGATGCCTGTCTCCTCCCTCAAGTTCCTAACATCATCTATCTTTAACTGCTCGAATATGCGTATATTCTCCTTTTTCACTCCAAGCTCTATAAAGAATCGAACGGCTTTTTCAACATCTCCATTCTCAAAAATAAAAGTGGAGAACTTCCCTAAAGGCTCTCCCATATTCTCTTTACCTCTTCAAAAATCTCGTCTTCGGCCTTTCTGCCATCTATGAGAAAAAAATCCCTCTCTGTTTCGGCAAGGTGTATATAGCCATTCCTCACCCTTTCAAAAAACTCTTTAGATTTTAACTCTATAACATCGGGGTTTTTAACTCTTTCCTTCATTGTTTCCATATCTATATCGAAACAAAAAATCAAATCTGGCTTCAGGCCACCTGTGGCAAACAGGTTAAGCTCAAACAAAAAATCTAAATCAAATCCCTCTCCAAAACCTTGATACGCAAGCGTTGAGAACATACTTCTATCACTAACCACGAGATTCCCTTCGTCCAATCTGATTCTTATTATATCTGAGTTTAAAGCCCTATCGGCAAGAAAAAGAAAGAGCTCAGATTTTTTGTTCCAGCGATGGTTCAAGATCAGCTCTCTCAAACGCTCATCTGCACCGCCAGGCTCCTTTGTGTAGAAAACATTGTAGCCTAAGTTTTGTAAATAGGAATAAAAGCGTTTAGCTTGAGTTGTCTTGCCACTCCCATCTATTCCCTCAAAGGCTATATACTTAAAGGAGCTCTTTGGACTTCTTTGGTGCATATATGGCTTTCCCAATTCTCTTTATCATATCACTCCAACCGGTGGATTCATCTACCTTAGCATCCACCACAGGCTGCATCCTTGAATCAAGCATATCTATAAGG
>WFQQ01000055.1 GCA_015486965.1 Desulfurellaceae bacterium | reverse complement strand
CGTATGAGGCTAAAGACCAAGATAACGATAGTCTATGGACAATAGTAGTCGGTGCAGTCTCTGCAATATTAGTAGGTAGCATTATTGCAAAAATTAAAAATAGAAATAAAACTCCAAAGCCAAACAGTAAAGAAAGTTCAGGCAAAAAAAATCGTCGCAAAGAGGAAGAAGAGGAGTATATTCTTCAAGTAAGCCGTGACACTATCGATTTAACACAAAAGAAGAGTAGCTCTTTTACCGTGCATGTATGGAAAATAACTGCCGAAGGAAAATTTGCTACACATGCTTCTATTGAAATTATCAATCCTGAATCTGCACTGCATATAAGTCCACAAAAAGGGCATGGAATGCTTAGAAGTAAATTGACTCTTAAAGATACACCAGAACAAAATCGATTTACTATTACCGTAGTTGCCAATGCCAAGGGGCATATTGTGCAAAAAGAGATTACTATTCTTGCAGAGGGGGAGAAGCAACTTATTGTTCAAACTATTCCTGAAAATACAAAAAGTTTAAGACCCAATTTAAATATAACATTTACCTGCAAAGCCAAAATGGTTGATGAAAAGGGGAAAGTGCTTATCGAAGAGAGTAAAAATATTAAATTCAAACCACAAAGCAATTGGATTGACCTCTCCGAACCGGTATTAGATGGTGAGTGGGTAGCTATTGAGGTGGGTGCCTCTGATCCTGATGCTACTGTGGCAGTGTCTCACCCTCCCGAGTCGGTAGTATTGACAGTTTTTGTGGAGTATAAAGAGGATGGAAAGAAAAAGCTTTTGCAAAAAGATATAGAGATTCAACTACTAGATTGTATCTTAGATACCAATATAGAAAATATCTCTTTACCTGCTACAAAAGAGCAAGAGGAGCTTACTTTTAAAGCATTTATTCAATCGTGCGATGGGCAAACACCTTGGCAATTTAAAGCCGGTTATAAAACCGATGATTATCGCACAGATAACAAACCTTTAACTACTGTTTCGGTTACGCCAACTTCTGATACGCAAGCAGAAATAAAAGTAAGAGGACCTATTTTACTGCCAAATAGTAATGAAAAATATCTTCGTAAAATCCTTCTTGTCGAAGCGTATCAAAAAGATGAAGAGAGTTTAAAAAGAGAGATATATGTAACGGTATCAAAAGCTGGACTCTACATAGAAAAAGGAGCAGATAAAAATGATACTGTTATATTTACTGCAAAAGGGAATTATACGCATGAGTTAGAGTTTGGGCTTTATGTTTATGACGAAGAGAGTCAAGAGATAGTTGTCGATAAGTTAGGGCTGGAAAACTTAAATATACAGCTTATAGATAAAGAAGAGAAACTGAAAAATATAAATAGTGTTTTAAAACCTGAATTAGAGTTTGATGACTACACCACTACTATTCCTCGTGCAAGATATATGCTGAATGTTCCTGAAAAATTCCCCGGTTTTGGAGATTACTATGAGTTACACTATCGTATAAAAGTCTTAGATGCCCAGTATGACCAAAGTTTAAAATTTGAGAAAAATCTTACCCTTAAAGTACAAGACTTTGGTGTTGGTGAAAAATTCCCAGATTGGCAAAAGGCGTATGAGCAGTGTAAATATACTATTATAGAGTATGTGCCTAACTCTGATGAACGACACCGATTGCTTGAAATGCTTGAGAAGCGAAAATATCAATTCGATATTGAAGGAATGGTGCAGTATCGTAAAATGGTATGGGGTATTGCTCGTAATCTTACACTTAATAAAAGAGATGGATATTTGGCAATTGCCAATTGGCATGATGCCATTATTGATACTTTAGACTGGGTTGTATGGATGGGTGACCTTGCTTTTCAGGTAGTGGTAGCAACATACACAGGAACAGTTGGTGGACTTGCTGCAAGTGCTTTTAAAGAGACATTTTTAACTGGTGTCAGGTTAGCCATTGAAGGAAAATCGGTAGATAAGTTTATAAAAGATGAAATTGATTCATTAATACAAATGATGTATAGTGTAGCAAAAGGAAGTGTTATCAATACTCGAAATATTGAAAAAGTATATAAAGGAAACAAACTTAAAGTATGGGCAATTTACGCAGTAGCCACTTTTGCCCTACAGTATCACAGAACAGGTTCTATCCCACAAGCTGCAAAAGAGACTGCAAGGCAGTTGCGAGATGAAGCGATTATAAGCTTCTTGCATGGGAAAGTAATGGAGCAACAACAAAGAGCTACAAAATCTAAAGAAGTTGAGGAAAATAAAACCAATAAAGGTAAAAATAAGCGACCAAATAATGATGGAAAGAATGACTATGAATTTGCAAATGAGCCAGCAGATTTGAGTGGATATACAGAAAGAAGTAAAACATTTATTAGGAATACTTGCAAAAAGTATGGTGTAAAGATTATAACCCGCCCTACAAATTCAGCAGCAAAAAGACTTTTAGAATCAGGAGGGGCAGTTCCTAAAAAAATGTTTGTTAAAAATAAGACAATTAATGAGTTTGATGTTTTCTTGGGTGCTTCTGCGGAAAATATAGGTAAGGTAGGAAGCTTTATGCCAAAATTAAACAGAACAAGAATGAGAGGGTTACCAAAGCAATTACGAAGAGATATTGTAAAAAGATATAGACAAAGAGCCAAGGAGTGGATTGACCAAGAAGAGCATATAAAAGAGAATATTAAAAATGGCAATATATATGTAAAAGAT
>WFQQ01000054.1 GCA_015486965.1 Desulfurellaceae bacterium | reverse complement strand
TCTATGAAAGAGCTTGAGGAGTCAAGTCTCAACCTTGTGCTTGCTGGTACAAAAGATGCGATAAATATGATAGAGGCGGGAGCGTTGGAATTGAGCGAGGATGAGATGGTTGAGGCTATAATGTTCGGAAAGGAGCATTTAAAGACTTTAATAGAGGCTCAGGAAGAGCTTATTAAAAAGGCTGCAAAACCAAAGAGGGAGTACATCCCCATCGATGTCTCTGAAGAGCTTGTGGCTAAGATAGAGGAGTTGAGTGCGGATGAGCTTGCAGAGGCTGTTAACATAAAAGAAAAGAAGAAGAGAAACTCAACCATAGAGGCAATATTTAACAAAGTGAAAGAGAAGATTGTTGAAGAGTTTGAAGGAGAGGATTACATAGAGGAAAAAACCAAAGCAGCCTTTGAGGATGTTGTTAAGAATATTGTGAGAGCAAAGATAATCAATACTGGCATTCGGATTGATGGCAGGGGGCTTGATGAAATTAGGCCTATAACCTGTGAGGTGGGTGTTTTGCCGAGAGCACACGGCTCTGCTGTATTTACAAGAGGGGAAACCCAGGCTCTGGTTGCAACAACGCTTGGCTCGAGAGAGGATGCCCAGATTGTGGATGATGTTTCAGAAGAGGGTTATGAGCGCTTTATGCTTCACTATAATTTCTTGCCATTTTCCACAGGAGAGGTAAAAAGGCTCGGTCCTCCCGGTAGGAGAGAGATAGGGCATGGAAACCTTGCCAAGAGGGCTGTTGAACCCATGTTACCAACGGAAGAGGAGTTTCCCTATGCCATAAGGGTCGTTTCAGACATCCTTGAGTCCAACGGTTCAAGCTCTATGGCGACTGTGTGTGGTGCTACACTTTCTTTAATGGATGCTGGAGTTCCCATTAAAAAGCCCGTAAGCGGTGTTGCTATGGGACTGATTAAGTACGATGGTGGACATGTTATTCTGACGGATATTTTGGGAGATGAAGACCATTACGGAGATATGGACTTTAAGGTTGCTGGAACTAAGGATGGTATTACAGCCCTGCAGATGGATATCAAGATAGCCGGTGTCGATTCAGATTTACTTAAGGAGGCTCTCGGTAAAGCAAAGAAGGCGAGATTTTTCATTCTTGACAAGATGCTTGCCGTTTTACCAAGTCCACGACCGAATCTTTCTCCCTATGCACCAAAGATAAGGAGCTTGACGATAGACCCGGATAAGATTAAAGACCTCATAGGTCCCGGTGGAAAGACTATTAAATCTATAATCGAAAGGACAAATGTTAAGATAGATATTAACCCAGACGGAAGGATAAATGTTTTTGGTGGGGTTGATTCTAACCTCGATGAGGCAGTGGAGATAATAAAGGAGCTAACAACATCACTGAAAGAGGGTGATGTGATTGAGGGTGTTGTTACGAGGATAGAGAAATACGGAGCTTTTGTTAAGATACTTCCCAACAAAGAGGGCCTTTTACATATCTCCCAGATTTCAAACGATAGAATAGCCAATGTTTCTGATGTTCTGAATGTTGGAGACAAAATCAGGGTTAAGGTTACAAACATCGACGAGTTCGGCAGGGTAGCCCTTTCCAGGAAGAGCCTTTTAAACGAACAATCTAATGAAAATAAAGGTAAAAAGTAGAGATACGAAAGGCGTTTCCGTCGGTATCTTTGTTCCGGTGGGGAGCGCCTTTGAGAACGAGAATCAGAGGGGTCTCGCTCACTTTATTGAACATATGCTCTTTAAAGGAACAAAAAATAGGAGCTATAGTGAAATAGCAAGGGATATAGATAGGCTTGGTGGCTCCATAAACGCATTTACATCAGCAGAATACACAGCTTTTTACATAAGGGTGTTGAATGAGTTTTTGAAAGAGGGATACGATGTACTGAAAGACATTATGAAAAATTCGCTTATAGATGATAAAGAGCTTGAAAAGGAAAAGAGAGTAATAATTGAGGAAATAAATATGACATACGACAACCCCGACGAGGCAGTGTATGAGTATTTTATGGAAAACGCCGTTAAGGGAAGCTACGGGAAATCTACCCTTGGCACAAAGGAGCATATTAAATCATCCAGCAGGGAAGACCTTTTGAGCTTTTTGGGCCAATACTATAAACCCGAAAGGATGGTGGTTTCTGTGGTCGGAGGAGGGGTGGAAGGTTTTGATTTTGACCTTGGAGATGGATTTTTCTTTGACGACTACGGGAATGAAATAGATGGAATGGAGCCCGATTTTAGTTTTTTAAGCGGTGTTGATGTTATAGAGAGGGATATTTCGCAGACAAATATTGTTGCAGGCTGTGAGCTTTTTAATGTTTATGATGAAAGGAAATATCCAGCCTACATTTTAAATGATAGCTTTGGCGGGACGATGAGCTCTCGGTTGTTTCAGTCAATAAGGGAAGAGAAGTCCCTGTGCTACAGTATTTATTCAAGTTTGAAGTTTTTTGCCAAGGGTGGTTTGTTTACAATTTCTGCTTCCACATCTAATTCCAATGCACAGAAACTTCTGGATGCCATTAAGGATGAGATTATAAAATTGAAAAAGCATGGTTTATCAAAAGGGGAGTTTGAGGATGCCAAGACCCACTTTTTGGGCTCTTATGCATTGGGTCTTGAGTCCAACTTCTCAGTCATGGTTAAACAGGGAATAGATACAATTCTTTACGGAGATTATGTGGATGAGTTAAAGATAATGGACAAAATCAAGGCTGTTAGCATGGACGATGTATGGTCTGTTATAGATTTGATAGACCCAGAGAGATTCCATATAACATGTTTGGGTGATGTGAAATCTGTTGATTGGTAGGTGAGCGATGAAAAGGTATTTGATGACGCCGGGTCCTACGCCTGTTCCAGAAAAGGTCATGCTTGCCATGGCAAACCCCATTATTCACCATAGAACAGAAGAGTTTAAGAGGGTCTTTGGCGAGGTGGTTGAGCTTTCTAAGAGAGTAATGAAAACAAAAAACGATATAGTTATATTTTCATCCAGCGGTTCTGGTGCGATGGAGGCGGCAGTCTCAAACCTCATAAACAGTGGTGATGTGGTTATAACAGTAAATGCTGGTAAGTTTGGAGAGAGGTGGACAAAACTTGTAAAGGCTTTTGGGGCTAATCCTGTAGAGATTAAGTATGAGTATGGAGATTACGCCAAGGTTGAGGATATTAAAAAAGCTATAGATAGCTCAAAAAATGTAAAAGCTGTGTATATCCAGGCTTCAGAAACCTCAACAGGTACATTCCATCCAATAGATGAGATTGGTTTAATGCTTAAAGAGAGATACCCGGAGATTGTATTTGTGGTTGATGGTATAACGGCATACGGGGCTATTGATGTTAAAACAGATGAG
>WFQQ01000053.1 GCA_015486965.1 Desulfurellaceae bacterium | reverse complement strand
GCCCTCAAGAGCTAAGCAGGCGACCGCCTGCTCCCGCCTTTTTCTCTATTGCAATTATTGAAGCTAAGTTTATTGTAGATTTAAGGTTTAGGTAGGATGGGGAAACTAAGTGAACTAAACAAGAAAAGGGGTGACACAAAAAGTTGACATTAGTAAGGAACGTTCATGTTTTAAAATATAGTATGTCAAACTTAAAAAATCGTTATTGACAATGTTAAAGTCTGCGATTATGATCGTTAACGATAGTTAGACAGGGGGGTAGCTCTGTTTAAAAAATGGAAGACAAAGAATTTGGATTGGTTTTAACACCACAAGAAATAAATAAAAATTTGGAAATTAAAGATGAATATAGTATAGACGTATTAAAGAATATTTCCGATGCCTCAGAAAAGCACTACATAGTTTCGAATAGCCTTGATGTCAGCTCAGAGATATATGCTCCAGAAATTAACTTTTACTTAAGAAACACACAGGATTCTGATTCTGTAATTTTGGGTAACAACGTATATAGGCTATTTCAAGCGAGGAATTTACTATACATCTACTCTAGTGATTTTCCGGATGTTGTAGAGATTGGAAATAAAGTGGCTCTTATTGGCGATGATGATTTCTTTAATCAATTGAAGAATCTAAATATCAATCAAAAACTTGACATAGTCTTGGAAACAAAAGCTGATGAAGTCGAGAAAATAGAGGGAAGTATAGGAAATATACGGGTAATTTTGAAAGATAATAGTGTATTTGAAGTGGATCAGGTTCTCTTTTTCAACAGGCCAGATGAGTTTGAAAGGGTTGGTGTTTGGAAGGTAAAGCGAGATAACGTAGAAGAAGTTGTTCAAAAAACTTTGGGTAACATTGAACACGGTTATGAGTACGTAAAGGTATTAAAATACGATTCAGATATTTGTCAATACAATGAAAGAAAGGTAGATGTTTGTGGTTTTTGTGCAGATATATGCCCTGTTGGAGCAATAATAAAAATAGAAGAGGAGAGAAAGCTTAAGTTTTTGCATGTTAATTGTACCAAATGTGGGGGTTGTGTAAGTATCTGTCCTTCAGGTGCTTTGGATTACAGGGTACCGGATAGAAGTGTGATTCATATGATGTCCAAACTATACAAAGATAGAATCCCTTTGGTTATACCTGAATCTATAGAATTTGAATCCTTGGACTTGCCTTTAAAAGAAGGCGTGTTACCTTTTATTGTTGGTGGAAAAAAGTTTTTAGATGAATCACACCTTTTGACCATTTTACAAGAGAGTGGGTCACAGGTAGTACTCTTTAATGACAATATTTCAAAAGGAACAAAAAATGCTGTGGATATAATAAATGAGATATATTTAAAAAAATACGGCAAACGTGCTGTTATTTTAGCTTCCGATGTTGAAGAGTTAAAGTCAGCTTTAAAAGAAGCAGGTAGAATAGAAAGTTCCTATAATTCCATTGATATAGATGTTTATAGAAAGAAAAGGGAAACATTTTCGAAGAGACTTGAGTTTATTGTTGGCGATTCTGATCTTGGGGAGGTCAGAACGGGTGAATATATTCACTATGGATTGGTTACTGTTGATCAAAGTAAATGTACACTGTGCCTGTCCTGTGCACAGGCTTGCAATGTGGAGGCTCTAAAGCCATTTGAAAGTGACAACACTTTAAGGTTAAATCCTTCGATTTGCACTATGTGTGGATATTGTGTTGAAATTTGTCCTGAGGATTGCATGGATGTGTCAAAAGATGTCATATATTTAAACAAAAGTTGGTTTGTTTATAGGGTGCTTGCCAAGGACGAGTTGTTCAGGTGTATTGTTTGTGGCAAGCCTTTTGCTCCTTCAAAATCCATTAAAGCTATAGCAGAAAGGATGATAAAGATTTGGGGTGAGGATGATCCAAGAGTTAAAACACTCTACTGTTGTCCTGATTGTAAACCTAAAGTTATGCTTGGCGATAAAACTATCACTTTTAAGAGGAAGATTTAAATGAAAAAGGAAATTTCCAGATTAGAGGCTATAGATAATGCAAGGGCTTATTTATATGGGCTGTTTTCTCTGTTTTTTACATTTACTTATGATAAAGGTGTGATTGATGAAATTCTAAAGGGCTTGGATGTAGTAATTGAAAACCCGATTAATGTTCAAATGCAGAGAGCAGCTATTAAAGTTAAAGAAAAGATGGAAAGTAATAAAAATTTGTTTTTCGATGAATACGATTCCCTATTTTTGGCTCCAGATGGAGATATGATAAGAACATCAGCTTCTTTTTTTACTGAGGGGTACGAAAGCGGTAAAAAGAGGTTGGAAATGCTTGATTTTATTGTTCAAACTCCGTACAGGAAATCTAAAGAGTACAAAGAGAATGAAGATGATTTGGGATTTGTGTTGTCCTTTATGTCAAAACTTGCAGCAGAGGGGAAAAAATTCAAAGATTTACAAAAACAGGTGTTTGAAAAGATTATAAATGTTTTTATAGATGACTTTCTCGAGGTGATTTCCAAAAGTAAAAACAGCGATCTTTTCAAGGATATAGCCGAGATGATGGTACCTTTTATTGAATTTGAGAGACTGTATTTTGAAGTAGAAAAGCCAAAGAAAAAACCAAAGAAGTCTTCAATGGCGAGGGTGCTTCCGTATGAAAACCTAAAAAGAAAAAGAGGTAGATCGAGAAAAATCGAGGATGGGGCTTGTAATGTTGACATAGAAGAGGAAGAGCCAGTGGAGGATGTAGATTAGGAGGTGAAATATGAAAAAGGAGAACAGAAGGTCATTCATCAAAAAGGCTATTACTTATGGTGTTGCTGCATCGGTTGTAGGTGAATCCGTTTTAACCTCTCAAGCAAATGCACAAGAGCAGCCTGAGGGTGACAATGGTGTGGTAAGGGGTCATTCACCTAAAAAGGAAATTTTATATAGACTCACCAAATATTGGGAAGAATATTACAGGATTGCTCCGTAATCTGTCTTTCAAACAATGACGAAAGGAGTTGAAAATGCAGAGGGCTAAAGTTGGTAGAAGGTCTTTTTTGAAGATGGCTTCTCTTGGCAGTGCTGTTTTAGGTGCTACTTTGGTGGGTGGAAAGGCTGTTAGGAAAGCCAATGCTCAAGAGTTAAAAGAGCCTTATCCCGGCTCTAAAAAAATAAGAACTATATGTACAGCTTGTTCTGTTGGCTGTGGAATTATAGCGGAAGTTCAAAAAGGTGTTTGGGTCAGGCAAGAGGTTGCCCAGACTCATCCTTTCAGTCAAGGTGGCCATTGCTGTAAAGGCGCAGCAATGATAGAAGAAGTTAGAAACCCTAAAAGATTGAAATATCCCCTTGAAAAGGTTGATGGCAAATGGAAAAGAATAAGCTGGGGTGAGGCCTTAGATAAAATTGCAAATAAGTTGAAATATTTCAGGGATAAGTACGGCCCAGATTCAGTTATGTTTTTAGGCTCGGCAAAGATGAGCACCGAGCAAGCTTATTATTTTAGAAAGTTTGCTGCTTTCTTTGGAACAAACAACATAGATCATCAGGCGCGTATATGCCATAGCTCCACAGTTGCTGGTGTTGCTAATACGTGGGGATACGGAGCTATGACAAACCATTTAGGCGATATCCAAAATTCAAAAGCCATAATGATAATTGGTTCAAACCCTGCTGTTGCACATCCTGTTGGATTCAAAAATATGCTTAAGGCAAAAGAGCGAAATAATGCTGTTTTAATTGTTGTTGATCCGAGATATACGGAAGCTGCTGCAAAAGCAGACTATTTTGCCCAGATCAGACCTGGTACTGATATTCCTTTCATCTATGGAATGTTGCATTTGATTTTCAAAAATGGTTGGGAAGATAAGGAGTTCATAAAGCAAAGGGTTTATGGTGTAGAAGCAATAAAGAAAGAGGCAGAAAAATGGACACCAGAAAGGGTTTCTGATGTTACAGGCGTTCCGGTAGAGAGAATATATCAAATAGCTGAAGCTTACGCTACTAACAGACCTGGAACTTATATATGGGCAATGGGTTATACCCAGCACACGATTGGTTCATCAAATACAAGGATAGGTCCTATTTTGCAGCTTGTTTTGGGTAATATGGGTGTACCTGGAGGCGGATGCAACATATTGAGAGGGCATGACAACGTTCAAGGCGCGACCGATATGTGTGATCTTTCTCACTCGTTGCCCGGATATTATGGTCTACACGAGGGATCGTGGAGGTATTTCGCCAAACAGTGGGGTGTAGATTATGAATGGTTAAAGGGTAGATTTAAATCCAAGAAGTGGATGGAGACTAAAGGATTTACGCTTGCAAAGTGGTGGCAAGGAGTATTGCAAGAGGAAAAAATTTATTCACCATCTCCAATAAAGGCGTTGGTGGTTATGGGTAATGCTCTTACAACAACGGAACAAACTGCTAAAGTTCAAGAGGCTTTAGATAAACTTGATTTACTTGTTATAGTTGATCCATTTGCCCAAGAAGGTGCAGTAATAACAAAGAGAAAAGACAATTTATTCCTATTACCTGCAGCAACTCAGTTTGAAACGAGTGGATCTGTTACTGCAACAAATAGAAGTGCTCAGTGGAGGAACAAGGTTGTAGACCCAATTTATGAATCTAAACCAGATCATGAGATAATGTTTGAGCTTGCAAAGAGACTTGGTTTTTACAAAGAGTTCACAAGAGGTATGCTGCTTGATGTTGATAAAGAAACTTTAACTCTAAGGCAAGTTAAGGACACATTTAAGTGGCCGGAAGATGCAACAGATGAGATAGCAAGAACCATTAAGACAATTGGTTTAACAGGATGGAGGGCGGAAAGGTTAAAGAAACATAATAAGTATTGGGAGTATTTCGATCCTGTGACATTGATGGGTAAAGGACCTGTTAAAGGTGAATACTACGGATTGCCATGGCCGTGCTGGACTGAGGATCATCCAGGAAGCCCGATACTATACGACATAAATAGACCTGTAATGTTAGGAGGAATGGGCTTTAGAAATAGATTCGGTCTTGAACACAATGGTGTAAGTCAGCTTGCTGGACCGCTTGCAACAATTAAGGGTGCTAAGGTTAAAGGGGGATATCCAGAGATAACAAAGGATAATATAGAAAAAGTTCTTGGCATAAAGCTCACACCTTTTGAGAAAAAGGTGATGGGTAAGAATTGGAAGGTGGACATTAGTGGATTAATTGCTAAGTATTGTATGAAATACGGCATTGCTCCTTATGGAAACGCAAGAGCTCGTTGTATTGTGTGGAACTTCCCAGATCAGATTCCAATCCACAGGGAGCCTCTCCATACACCGAGATATGATCTTGTTAAGCTCTACCCGACATACCCAGATCAGAAAAACCAATACAGGGTAGATACAAAGTACATGTCTATTCAGAAAACAGACTGGTCAAAGGACTTTCCGATTATTTTAACCACTGGAAGACTTGTAACCTACATGGGTGCCGGAGTTGAAGAGAGGACATCAAAATACTTGGCAGCCATATATCCTGAGATGTTTGCTGAGATACATCCTAAGCTTGCAATAAAATACGGAATAAATAACGGTGATATGATGTGGATACACTCCCCTGAGGGAGCAAAAATTAAGGTTAAAGCAGTCTATTCACACAGGGTTGCACCTGACAGGATATTCTTACCGATTCACTTCGCTGGTATTATGCAGGGAGAGGATATGAGCTATAACTATCCGAAAGGAACAAAACCTTATGCTATAGGCGAAAGTGCTAATACTGTTACAAATTATGGTTATGATATTGTTACACAGATACCAGAAACAAAAGTGGGTCTTTGTAGAATAGAGAAAGCATAAGGAAAGGAGTTAAAAAATGTACAAGTACAGCAGAATGAAATTTTACTGTGATGAAAATAGATGCATAAATTGTCATGGTTGTGAAGTTGCTTGTCAGGTAGGCAATGACTTGCCTGTGGATATAGCCAGAAGAAAGGTTATTACTTTTAATGAAGGCATAGAAGGTAAAGAATATTCTCTGTCTATATCGTGTATGCATTGTACAGATGCTCCTTGTGCTCAAGTGTGTCCAGTTCAGTGCTTTTACATTAGGGAAGACGGCATAGTTTTACATGATAAAGATAAATGTATAGGTTGCGGATATTGTTTGTATGCTTGTCCGTTCGGTGCACCCCAATTTCCTAAAGACGGTGCGTTTGGAACAAGGGGCGTCATGGATAAGTGCACAATGTGCGCGGGAGGACCAGCACCAACATTCTCTGAAAAAGAAAAAAGGTTGTATGGTCAAAACCGCATAGCCGAAGGTAAAGTGCCTCTGTGTGCAGCTATGTGTTCAACAAATGCTCTTATAGTTGGTGATGCTGAGCACGTTTCTCAAATTATAAGGGAAAGGAGAATGGCTCACGGGCATGGAGTACTTGATGAAACCCCATATGGATGGGATATAGCCTATCCAAACGAGTAAAGGGGGAAATATCATGTCAAAACTTGCTTCTATGCTTTCGACCATAATGATTCTTTTCCCAGGGGTGGCTATGGCTACCCCTGATATAATTAGACAACAGCTGCCCCAATCTGTTCCACACTATTGGAAGTGGGGCAGTCTTTTCGTTAATCTTCAGGTTAACTATTTCAAGGTATTTTTTCTCGTAGCGTTGCTTGCTATAATTATTATTGAATTTCTGCATTTCGTTATTATTGGTCCAAAAAAATTTAGAGAGAGCGGGAAAAAGATTAGAGTCTACAATCTGTTTGTCAGAATTGTTCATTGGACCGCGGCCCTATCGTTTACACTGCTTGTGCCCACAGGTTTGATAATAGTTTTCAGTAAGTTTTTTGGTGGTGATGGGTTTGTTAGAGCAATGAGGAGCCTTCATTTTATAGGCGCTATTCTTTTTGCTATTTCGGTCGTACCTCTGTTTTTTATGTGGGTTTTGCATATGTTGCCTGAAGAAGGGGACATAAGGTGGTTTATGGTAGGTGGTGGTTATCTTACTAAAAAGGAAGTTGAAACGGGAGCAGGTAGATTTAATCCAGGGCAGAAAATTTGGTTTTGGATAGCAACGGTTTTTGGAACTCTGTTGTTTTTAACCGGTTTTTTAATGTATTTAAGAAAGCCGAATTTTGTAATACCTTTTGTAAAATACCAGATAGACGCTCTAAGACTTGCAGCTATAACTCACAATCTCATAGCCGTGATAGTTCTTATTATGTTTTTGGTGCACCTTTACATGTCGCTTTTTGCTGTTAAAGGCTCTTTAAAAAGCATGATAACGGGCTATAAGGATGAAGAAGAATTGAAGTATATGCACTCATCTTTTTATGAGAAAATTAAGCATAAACTCAACGAATGAGGCGGGGTATGGAACTCGCTACACAAGTCTTTTCGGATACAAGAAAAAAAGTTATTGAACTATTGGATAAATATTCGGATTCTGAGGGGAGAGTTGAGTGTAGAAAGGCTTTAGCAGTATCAAGAAGGCTTGGGCTGGATCCTGCTTTTGTGGGTAGAGTAGCTACGGAAGAGGGATATAGAATTTCCCAGTGTGAACTGGGGCAATTTGGTAGGAAACATATTAGTGGTTTTGATAAAAAAACCTACAGTTTATTGAAAAAGTTTTCTAAAGATGGAAAGGTTACCTGTAAAGATGCTTATATTGTAGCTCAAGAAGTAGGATTACTCAAAGTTAGATCAACCATTAAGAGTAGTGATCTTGATGTAATTGACTGTCAGCTTGGCTGTTTTTCTGTGAAAAAGAAACCCCGCCTTAAGTTAATGGTAGAATTTTCAATAAAGAGCAAAAATTCAGGTAAAATTCTAACGTTAGAGGACATTAGTTTGCTTAGGTTGATAAAGGAAAGCAAAAATCTTTGTGAAGTAGTTTCTAAAACGGGAATCACTTTTGATCTATTGATTGATAAGATTAAGGAATTAGAGAAATCTTTACGAATTCAGTGTCTGAAGAGGAACTACACATGTTCAGAGAAAGCACAGTTGACTGATGATGCCATACTTTTCTTAAAAAAGTTCGAGAAACTTATTGATGAAGTGGAAGGGTTCGCTATTAAACGATTTAAGCAACTTTTTTACGGGGATAGGATTTACAAAAGTAAAGAGCCACCCGCCTAATAATAAAATTGGCTGGCTTACACAGTTTAAACTCATCACTTTTGTAAGTGAGCCAGCCTTTTTGTTGATTTTTACATTTGGTTGACACAAAATCGTTAATCTTATAGATTTAAGAAGATATAGATGATTTTTGATTTTTGGGTCTGCGTGTATGTACGATAAATGGGAATCTTTTTTGTCAATAGTGCCCGTTGGGGTTGTTGTTGTTAACAAAAATAGAAAAATTGTTAGCATGAATCCATATGCGCGGGATGTTATTCTGTCTGAAGAATTTTTTGGAACAGATGTGTTAGAGTTGCACGATGTTGAAGGAAAAAACAAGATATTAGATGCCTTTTCTAAGCTTTCAGAAAATAAAGCTGTTGAATTACCAATAGTAAAGATTCTTGATTTTAAAGATAAATCTATGTTTTTGGAGGAAAGAGCCAAAAATTATTTTCAAAGAGATAGAAAAACCGTACCACTTCTTAATATTGATACATGAGTTTCCAGCCTCTTATTACTTGGAAATTCTATCGCGCATGAAATACATATAACAGGTTAATTGAGCATAATTCACATTTTGTGGTTAGAATTCTACCTTGATTTTAGGGATTTTTGGTTTTGGTTTTGGGCATATTTGGGGTGGTATGTCTATTGCCTCAAAATGTAGCTTTGTTTCATCATCTAATGTGAATACGATATTTTTAGGTGTTTTTTTGTATCTGTTGTGTTGATTTTTCTTGTATAAAAAAACTTTTTCGCCTATTACTTTCTCATATTGATTTCTAAATAGTTCGTAATGTTGCTTTGGAAAGATAAAGTAAACTTCATCTATGAGGTTGTTTTGTAGGTCAAAGTAGATGTTATACAGGGCATTGTGTATTTCTCTAACTTTCTTTCTTGTTAAATCGACCTCTATGCCTATTCTTTTTTCTTTGTCTTTTGTTTTGCAGTGAATGTAAGAATCGTAGATTTTATTTGTGAACTGCGGTTCTTTTGCAATAGAAAAGGTTTGATAGTCTCTCAGGATTGGCTTTAATTTGTGCAGTGTTGCAATTTGAACGAGATAATCATGGAAAATTCGGCTTTCTGGTATTTTGCCCTCCCAGACGTCCAAGTCAGGTATCTTGAACGATAGAAATTCTCTTCCTTGTTTGCTTAAGACGAGGATTTTTTTTGGAAAGTATGGCAAAAATGATTGTATATCTCGTTCTACGAAAAAGCCCTTGTTTGTGAGGCTTTTCGCAAAACCTCTCTTGCGGTTTTGCGTGAGACAATCAATTATGCCCGGCGTGCTAAAATGAAAAGCGTTTGTCCAGTATAGCGAGAGTAAAATTTTATATTCGTGTTGGGCTGCTCTACTTTGCCTTCCAAATGTCTCTCTTGCTTTTTTTAGAATCTCTTTTTTGTCATTTTTGTCGCTCATGTTTAGTCTCCTTTCTTAATTATTTGTCATAGTATATACTATGTTACTATGCTTTGTCAACTCCAAAAGTTGTTGACGGCAAAGTGGCGTCAATTGAAAATGGCGTCAGAATAGGCTTTTTGAGTAAGTGTGCTTTTTTCTTGTGGCGTCTTTGAATTAAAC
>WFQQ01000052.1 GCA_015486965.1 Desulfurellaceae bacterium | reverse complement strand
CTCTATTACCTTACCCCACATTTCGTCACATTATATTAAATCGTAATTTTTATTTCAATTTTAATAAAATTAAACAGTGTATGTTGAATAAATGTATTTTCTAAAGTAGAATGAAAAAACAGATAACATCCTATCCTGTTTGGGGGTATTTTGCAGGGATGAAGGGTTTTCTTTCTGCTTTAAGTTTTATGACCGTTATAAGGATCAGTGTTGAGTTTGATGGCAGGGCTGCTGTTAAGTTCTTTCCCTTGGTGGGTGCTATAGTAGGAACTGGTTTGTATGTTCTAAGCTTTATCCCCGCACCGTTTAGGGGCTATCTTATGGTACTTTACCTCACTCTTATAACGGGGGGTTTGCACTTAGATGGTTTGGCTGATAGCTGTGATGCCTTTTTCTCACACAGGGATAGGAGTGTCATGCTCGATATAATGAAGGATAGCCATATAGGGACTTTTGGTGTTCTTTCACTTATCTTTGTTGTTTTAGGAAAGATTTTATGTTTTAACACCGTTAAAAATCCTCTGTTTTTTATTCTTGTGCCTGTTTACGGCAGGTTTGTGGTTGTCTATTTGATGAAAAAGCTGCCCTATGCAAGGGAGAGTGGCACAGCAAAGGATTTTTTTAAACCCATGAAGTTTTTGGATTTCTCCATTGGCCTTCTGTTTGTGATTGCAAGCTTTTACTTTTTTTATAGCGTTAAAATTGTACTTATTAACCTATCCTTTTTCCTCTGGGGGTTTTTCCTTTTTAGCTATTTTAAGCGTAAAATAGGCGGTATTACGGGTGATATGCTGGGTTTTTCTATAGAAACAACGGAGCTATTTTTACTTTTTTTGGGTGTCTATTATGGCTTCTAAGCACGGTGGCGATGTTTTTTCACTATCAAGAAAACTCAATATTAAACCAGAAGATATTTTGGATTTAAGCAGTAATGTGGTTGAGAGAAGCCCAATTAGTGCTGTTTTTTTGAATAGGCTACCCCCTGAGGAGCCTGCTGAACTTGAAAGAGCAATTGAGCATTTCTATGGACTTGGAAGTGGAACGGTTCTGGCAAATGCGGGCTCATCACAGCTCATAAAAGATATATGTTTGGTTTATAGAGGATGTAAAGCCCTGATTCTCTCCCCCACCTACACCGAGTATGAGCGGTTTGCAACACTGTGTGGCATGCAGGTTGAACACTTTCTGGCTGATGAGAAGAGCAGTTTCCATTTCAGGCTTAATGAGATTAAATTTAATGGTTTCGATGTTGTTTTTTTGTGTAATCCAAACAACCCAACAGGTGTGCCAATAGATAAGAAAGAGCTCTTTGATGCAATTAAGAATAACGGAGAAACGCTGTTTATTGTTGATGAGTCCTATATGGATTTTGATTTTAACAGAAACACACTCCTTGGAGAGGGATTGAAAAACCTTTGCGTGCTCAGGTCTTTTTCCAAACTTCACGGTCTCGCTGGCTTGAGGGTGGGATGGCTCTTTTCACCAGATAGAGAGTTCATAAAAAGAGTGGGTTCGTTTAGGGTGCCATGGAGCCTTACAGAGGTGGCCATATCAAAGGCTAAAGATATACTGGGTGATGATTTTCGAAAAACAGTTGAGCATATTGCCAGCTTAAAAGATACACTGATATTGGAGCTTTCCAGATTCAGCCAGATTAAAGTATACAGAAGCAGCACAAACTTTGTCCTTTTCAAACTTTTAGGGGTAGAGCCTCATAGTTTTTTGTCTTACTTAGAAGAAAGGGGTATCCTTATCAGAAACTGTGCAGATTTTCGTGGTCTTGACGGAAGCTTTTTTCGTGTCTCTTTGAAAAACTCAAAAGCCCTAAAGGTTTTCTTAAAAACTTTAAAATCCTTTTTTAGCGGTCAGAGTGGGTAGAGTGTCAGGGGTTTGTGAACTGGTTATTCTTAATGGCGTAGCATTTTTTGTAGGTTTCATCCTTGACTATGTTTTTGGTGAGCCTCCAGAGACCATTCACCCTGTTGTATGGATGGGAAAACTCATCAATATTTTGGAAGATTTTTTTATAATCTTTGAAAACAGATTTATTGGTGGTATTCTTTTCTGGCTTTCTGTTGTATTTGTTTCCATTTTTCCCGTCATTTTTTTCCTGTTTCTCTTCTACAGGGCTCACAACCTCTTTTTTGTTCGCCTTCTCTATGTTATTTTCTCTTGTTACATCTTCTTTTCATCCTTTAGCTTAAAGTCTCTCAAGGAGCACGCTTTAAGAGTATATGGGGCTTTGGAATCTGGTGATTTGGGGCGTGCAAAAAAACTACTCTCCCTTATGGTAACGCGAAACACTGATGAAATGGATGAGGATAAAATTATCAAAGCAACAGTGGAGTCTGTATCTGAGAACTTCGTGGATGCGATTCTTTCGCCCATGTTATACTTTTTCCTTTTCGGCGTTGTGGGTGTGGTTTTTTATAAAGTCGTAAACACTATGGACTCAATGGTCGGCTATAGGAATGAGCGCTACGAAAAGTTTGGTAAATTCTCAGCCAAGGCAGACGATGTGTTGAATTTTTTGCCAGCTCGCCTTTCCATTGTATTCATAGCCTTAGCTTCGTTTATTCTGAAAAATGGCTTTGAAGAGGTTATATACACATTTGGCAGGTTCAGAAAAGCCCATCCAAGCCCCAACTCTGCTCACCCCATGAGTGCATTTGCCGGTTCTTTAAAGCTCAAACTCGGAGGGAGCTCTGTTTATTTTGGAAAGGTTATTGAAAAACCAGAGATAGGTGAATTCGAAAGGAGAGCGTGTAGGGTAGATATCTTGAACTCTTTAAGGTTACTTGAGGTTAGCGCTTTTTTGGCTTTTTCCTTTTTCACTTTTTCCTATGCTGTCGTGCTCGTTAGGTGTGGTTCTTTCGCATAATACAACCCTATTTCTGCCAGACTGCTTGGCTTTATATAATGCTTCATCGGCCATCTTGACCACTTCATCGAAACTGTATGAGTGTTCTGGATATAGTGCAACACCGATACTTATGGTAATATGTATCCCCTTTTCTCCTATGTCAAATAGCCTGTTTTCAACAGCTTCTCTTATTTTCTCTGCAACACTCATTGTGGAGTGTTTCTCCTGATCCGTCAGGAGAACTAAAAACTCCTCACCGCCAAACCTTATTATCAGGTCAGATTTTCTTAAAACTCCCTTAATCGTTCCTGCAATCTGTTTTAAGACCTCATCCCCTGCCCTGTGGCCATAGTTGTCGTTTACAGATTTGAAGTGGTCAATATCGCACATTAAAATTCCCAGTGATTTGTTATGCCTTTTTGTCTGTTCAAGTATAAAACCGATGGTGGAGTTTAGGAATCGTCTGTTGTTTAAGCCTGTTAGCTCATCTTTTAAAGACTGCTCTTTCAGCATCTCAAGCTGAAGTTTTGTTTGTAGCAGTGGTTGTGCCTCCTCTAAATACTGGACAATTCTCTCAAACTTTTCAAGCCGTTTTTGTGTGGTTAGCTGTACTATATATCCTTTGTTATGGTTTAGGTTTAGAGGTATGCAGATAAAGGAGAGGTTTCTATCTGTAAACAGAGGACAAGGTGAGGTTTTGGAGCTTATAATCCTTTTCATGTTTAATGCTGGGCACTCTTTGTCTTTCTGACTATCGGTTTTTATACAGTGTCTGGAAGGCTTGGTTCCGCTACTAAAGTCGTAGAGGTCGCAGTTCTCAATGCAGAAGTGCTCCGTGATAAATTTACATAAAAAATCCAAAGCTTCACTGAAAGTGGGAATCTCTTTCAACCTTTCTCTGAAGAGTTGGAGTTGTTTTAACTCCTTGAGCAGGTTGTTGACCTCGTATGATAGCTCACCTATCTCATCTTGGGATTTGGACTGAATTGTTCTACTTAAATCAATTTTACCCTCTCTCAGTTTCTTTATCTGCTCAGTTATATCCTTAATCGTTTTTCTAACCTGATTTACAGTTTGCATGGTGGATACAAACATCAGAAATATGTTTGTTAGACCTGAAAATATGAGAGAGTTTTGTAGCTTCATAGCCCTCTTTTTAGCTTTTTTCTCTATATCTTCTCTATAGTAGCTTATACTGACCATCCAGTTTAGGTGTTTTATTGTTTCAAACACGGCAATTTTTTCCTTGGGCAGGCTATATTTGTTTGGTTTGTCGTGCCATTTGTAGTTTATGGTGCCTTTTTTCATTCTCACCATTCTATCAAAAAAGGAAAGATCTCTTATTTTCTTTATGTGGTTTATCTTTTTGCCTTCATCTTCGGGATGTACTACCACCTCTCCCTTCAACAGATCAACGGCGTAGACATAGCCTTTCTCTCCTATTGTAACGCTCTTTAGAAAATCCTTGAGCTGTTTTAGTTGCTCTGCGATGTTAATTGCGACAAGCAGCGCACCTTTGACTGTGCCTTTTTCTTTTATGGGCTCATATAGAGCCATGTAGTCTTTGTTGAACATTATAACCCTGCCAAAGTATGGTTTGCCCTTAAGCAGCTCTTTTCTCGCGGGGTGATTTTCTCCGAGATATGTGCCAGCCGCAAGCTTTCCATCGTAGGTTTTTAGTGATGTGGCAATTCTTACAAAGTCATCTCCCTCTCTTTTGAATATGGTTGCAACGGCGGTTTCTACGATGGAGCTGAATCTCTCTGGAGCATCTATGCTTGAGAAGATATCTCTTTCGTTAATGAAAGACCCGAACAGTTTCATGTACTGTTTCAAGGTATTTAGATTTGCATTTACTATTGAGTATGAGACTTTGCTTACAAGCTCAGCCTGAGCCAGGGCAATCTCGTTAAAATAATCAAAGGTCTCTTTTTTTAGCTTTTCAGGAATGGATATTAGTGTGTTGAAAGAGAGAAAGAGCGACGGTTGGATGAATGTGTTTAGAAATATTTTGCTTTTGATAGACTGTTTTTCGACAAGCTGTTTAATTGTTTCAAACATCCATGGCTGTAAGTATAATTTTTGAAATTTTTTGTCAAATATATTTTTGGCTTGTTGAAAATAGCATACTCTTTTGTTAGAATAGCCGTGCAGCAGGGGGAGAGTGTGTAAATATTAACAATTTATTGGGGGTGTGTCAGTGAAGTATGTAAAGTGGTTGGATGAGATTACCGCAGACGACATTCACGAGGTCGGCGGTAAAAACGCTTCATTGGGCGAGATGATCAGGGAGTTGAAGGAAGAGGGTGTTAATGTTCCATACGGTTTTGCTTTAACGGCAGATTCATACTGGTATCTGCTCGATTATAACAACCTCAGGGAGAAGATTAGAGAAGTTCTTGAGGATTTGGACACACATGATATAAAGGGGCTTAAAGAGAAAACAAAAAAGGCAAGGGAATTAATCTTCAACGCTGAGTTGCCTGAGGATTTAAAGAATGAAATCGTTGAGGCTTACAAAAAACTCAGTGAGTACTATGGAGAAGACGAGAGCGATGTAGCTGTCAGGAGCTCTGCCACAATAGAAGACCTACCAGATGCCTCATTTGCAGGGCAGCAGGATACATACCTGAATGTAAAGGGTGTTGATAATGTTATACACTATGTAAAGAGCTGCTATGCATCCATTTTTACGGATAGAGCGACATCTTACAGGCACGACAAGAAATTTGACCACTTCAATGTGGGACTTTCAGTTTGCGTCCAGAAAATGGCACGCAGCGACCTTGCATCGAGCGGCGTCATGTTCTCCATAGATACAGAGAGTGGTTTTGATAAGGTTGTGGTTATAAACTCAAGCTACGGTTTGGGTGAGAATATCGTTGCTGGTAAGGTAAACCCCGATGAGTTCATAGTGTTTAAACCTACCTTGGAGAAGGGTTATAGGGCTATAATAAACAAGAAGCTTGGCTCAAAGTTCACTAAGGCTGTTTATGATGAGAGCGGTGGCATAAAGGATGTTGAGACAACCGAAGAGGAGAGGATGAGATACTCCTTGAGCGATGACGATGTTTTAACCCTTGCAAAGTGGGCTGTCATCATTGAGAACCACTACTCAAAGAGGAACGGAAGATACACGCCGATGGATGTTGAGTGGGCTAAAGACGGGAAAACCGGTCAACTATTTGTTGTTCAGGCAAGACCAGAGACCGTTCAGTCAAGGAAGAGTTTGAGTGTTCTTGAGACATACAAACTGAAAGAGAAAGGAAAGGTTTTGGTTGAGGGAATAGCTGTAGGCAGCAAGATAGCAACGGGTACCGTTAGGGTTATAGACACACCTGACAAGATGGATGAGTTCAAGGATGGAGAGATTTTAGTAACAGACATGACAGACCCCGACTGGGAGCCTATAATGAAAAAGGCTGCCGCCATTATAACAAACAGGGGTGGAAGGACTTGCCACGCAGCCATCATATCAAGGGAGCTTGGTGTTCCAGCCATCGTTGGGTGTGGTGATGCAACGGAGAAGTTAAAGACAGGTCAGGTTGTCACTATATCTTGTGCTGAGGGTGAAGTGGGTTATGTTTACGATGGTAAGTTAGATTACGAAGTGGAGGTAATTGACCTCTCCAAGATAGAAAAGCCGAAAACACAGATAAAGATGAATCTGGGTAATCCTGCAATAGCTTTCCAGACGGCAGGTATTCCAAACGATGGTATTGGCCTTGCGAGGATGGAGTTTATCATAAGCTCCTTCATTCAGGTTCATCCGCTTGCCCTGATTCACTTTGATGAGCTTGAGGATAAAAAGGCAAAAGAGGTTATAGCTGAACTGACAAAGGGATACGATGATAAGCCGCAATATTTCATAGATAAGCTTGCATACGGCGTTGCCATGCTTGCGGCAAGCGTTTATCCAAACCAGATTCTTGTGAGAATGAGCGACTTTAAAACCAACGAGTATGCAAACCTTATAGGCGGTAGGGAGTTT
>WFQQ01000051.1 GCA_015486965.1 Desulfurellaceae bacterium | reverse complement strand
TCCTTGAACTCTGCCTTACCCCTCTCTGCCAGAACCTTTGTGATTGCAGCTGTTAGAGTGGTTTTACCGTGGTCGATGTGACCGATAGTACCGATGTTCACATGGGGTTTGGTTCTTACATATTTCTCCTTTGCCATAAAAGCCTCCTTAAGCTTCCTTCTTAATTATTTTATCAGCTATATTCTTTGGAACTTCGTCGTAGTGTGAGAATTGCATGGTATAGGTTCCCCTACCCTGAGTTATAGACCTTAAAACCGTGGCATAACCAAACATCTCACTCAACGGAATGTATGCCTTAATTATCTTCAGATTGCCTTTCTCTGACATGTTCCTTATCTTTCCTCTACGGGAATTTATATCTCCCATAACATCGCCCAGATACTGCTCAGGCGTTGTAACCTCAACATCCATAATAGGCTCAAGCAGATAAGGTTTTGCTTTCTTAGCTCCCTCTTTAAATGCCATCGAGGCGGCAATTTTAAAAGCCATATCTGATGAGTCAACCTCGTGGTAGGAGCCATCAAACAGAGTAACCCTGAAATCAACCACTGGGTAGCCAGCCAGAACACCGCTCTCTGCTGCCTCTTTAACACCTGCCTCAACAGCTGGTATGTACTCCTTGGGGATTACTCCACCTACTATTTTGTCGACAAACTCGAAACCCTTACCCCTTTCAAGCGGCTCTATCTCTATCCACACATGACCATACTGACCGTGTCCTCCAGTCTGCCTGATAAATTTACCCTCCTGCTTTACCTTAGCCTTAATTCCCTCTTTGTAAGCAACCTGTGGTTTCCCAACATTAACTCCAACCTTAAACTCCCTCTTTAGCCTATCAACAATTATTTCAAGGTGAAGTTCACCCATTCCAGATATTATTGTCTGGTTTGTCTCCTCGTCGTATCTAACCCTGAAGGTGGGGTCTTCCTCTGCAAGTTTCTGCAGAGCATTGGAAAGCTTATCCCTGTCTGCTTTTGTTTTCGGCTCAACAGCAACAGAGATAACAGGCTCTGGAAATTTCATAGACTCAAGTAGAATTGGGTGCTTCTCATCACAGAGCGTGTCTCCTGTTGTTGTGTACTTTAACCCAATAGCTGCTGCAATATCACCAGCATAGACAACATCAACATCTTCCCTCTTGTTTGCGTGCATTCTAAGAAGCCTTCCTATTCTTTCTGTTTTCCCCTTGGTTGAGTTGTAAGCGTAAGAACCAGCCTTCAGAGTTCCTGAATAAACCCTAAAGTAGGTGAGTTTACCCACATAGGGATCACTCATTATCTTAAATGCAAGCAGAGCCAGAGGCTCCTCCTCTGACGCCTTTCTTTCAACAACCTCACCGGTCCTTGGATCAATTCCCTTAACAGGGGGAATATCCAGAGGCGACGGTAAAAAGTCTACAACGGCATCCAACAATGGCTGGACACCTTTATTTTTAAATGCACTTCCGCACAAAACAGGTGTTATTTTTGTTTCAATCGTAGCCTTTCTTATAGCTTTTTTTATCTCATCTTCAGAGATATCCTCACCCTCTAAATACTTCTCCATTATGGAATCATCAAAATCCGCAAGCTTTTCTATCATTGCATTTCTATATTCTAAAGCCTGATCGGCCAATTCTTCTGGTATCTCCTTCTCGGAAAATGTAGCCCCCAAAACATCTGAATCCCAGATAACTGCCTTCATCTTGATAAGGTCAACAACCCCTACAAAGCTACTTTCAACACCAACAGGCAGTTGTATAACAAGGGGATTGCCGTTCAACTTCTCCTCTATCTCTTTAACAACATTGAAAAAATCAGCCCCAATTCTATCCATCTTATTGACAAACGCTATCCTTGGAACTCCATACTTATCAGCCTGCCTCCATACTGTCTCACTCTGCGGCTCAACACCGCCCACAGCACAGAAAACACCTACAGCACCATCCAGAACACGCAGCGCCCTCTCCACCTCTACAGTGAAATCCACATGCCCTGGTGTATCTATGATGTTTATCATATGGCCTCGCCAGAAGCAGGTTGTGGATGCAGAGGTTATGGTTATGCCCCTCTCCTTCTCCTGCTCCATCCAGTCCATGGTTGCTGTGCCTTCGTGCACCTCTCCGATTTTGTGGGAAACACCTGTGTAGTAAAGAATCCTCTCAGTTGTCGTGGTCTTCCCTGCGTCAATGTGAGCTATAATTCCTATGTTTCTCAGTTTTTCAAGCTGATACTTTCTCGCCACTTCTTACTCTCCTACCATCTGTAGTGTGCAAATGCCCTGTTGGCTTCAGCCATCTTATGAGTATCTTCTCTCTTCTTAACAGCCCCACCCCTGTTGTTGGCTGCATCAATAATCTCTCCTGCGAGCCTCTCAAACATCCTCTTCTCGCTCCTCTGTCTCGCATAGTCAACCAACCATCTAACAGCGAGGCTTTTCTGCCTATCAGGCCTTACCTCAACAGGCACCTGATATGTTGCACCACCAACCCTTCTTGGTCTGACCTCTATCCTCGGTGTTATGTTCTCGATAGCCTTCTGCAAAACCTCCATAGGGTCATCGCCCGTTTTCTCTTTAACCAAATCCATGGCTTTATAGAAAATCCTGCTTGCAGTGGACTTTTTGCCATCCCACATAATCTTATTTATTATCTTGGTAACAAGCACACTACCGTATACCAAATCGGGAGCGACCTCTCTCTTTTCTGCTCTTCTTCTTCTCATCTATCTCTCCTTACTCCTTGGGCTTCTTCGTTCCATACTTGGAGCGACCCTGTTTCCTACCCTCAACACCAGCCGCATCCAGTGCACCCCTGATTATGTGATACCTAACACCAGGCAAGTCTTTAACCCTTCCGCCCCTGACAAGAACAATAGAGTGCTCCTGCAGGTTGTGACCTTCACCTGGAATATAGGCTGTAACCTCATACCCAGTTGTCAACTTAACCCTCGCAACCTTTCTCAAAGCTGAGTTAGGCTTTTTAGGTGTGGTTGTATAAACCCTTGTGCAGACACCCCTTCTTTGAGGGCATCCTTGAAGGGCAAGTGTTTTCTTTTTTGTTTTAACCTTTTTTCTACCCTTCCTTACAAGTTGGCTAATCGTAGGCACTTCTTACCTCCCTTCAAATTTGGCTTGGCTAAACTAACAATAAAAGTTCCTTTTGTCAAGGATTTTTAATCACCATCTTTAGGTTTTAGCACTAAATCATCAAATTTTTTCTGTCCTGTCCCAACAGGTATCAGCCTACCAACTATAACATTTTCTTTCAAACCCCTTAAATAGTCTATCTGTCCACTTATGGACGCCTCTGTTAGAACCCTTGTCGTTTCCTGGAAACTTGCAGCTGCTATGAAACTATCAGTATTCAGAGCAGCCTTTGTGATTCCAAGAAGCACAATCCTACCTATTGCCGGTCTCTTACCCCTTTTAACAAGCATCTCGTTCTTTCTTCTAAATATGAACCTGTTGACAACCTCACCCTCAATAAAATCGCTATCTCCCGCATCCTCTATCACAACTTTAGAGAGCATCTGTCTAACTATTATCTCAATATGTTTATCGTTAATGTTTGCACCCTGAAGCTTGTAAACCTGCTGTATCTCACCGACAAGCATCTTTTGGAGCTCTTTTTCACCCAAAATGGCAAGTATATCGTGTGGGTTTATAGCACCATCTGTAATGGGCTCACCCATCTCAACCCTGTCTCCGGGGAAAACAAGGAGCCTCTTATTTCTCGGAATCAGATACTCCTTCTTAACCTCTCCCTTACCAGCTGTGGATGTGATTATAACCTTTCTTTTGCCTTTACTCTCTTTGCCGTATGAAACCACACCGCTAATCTCACTGACAATGGCAGCATTGGAAGGCTTCTTAGCTTCAAACAGCTCAGAAACCCTTGGCAGACCACCCGTTATATCTGTCGTCTTGTCAAGCTCTTTAGGTATCTTTCCGATAACATCGCCCGCTTTGACCGGCTCGCCGTCCTCTTTTAAAAGAATTACTCCAGGTGGTAGGTAGTACATGGCATCTTCATCTATGTTCGCAAACTTCTGGACATTGCCATTTTCATCAACAATTACTATCCTTGGTTTTTTTGACAGGTCTTTGCTTTCTATTACGATATTACTCTTCATAGAGGTAATCTTATCTATCTCCTCTTTCACAGTTACAAAAGGAATCAGGTCAATCCACTTGACATAACCATCGGCACCTGCGAGGAGATAATCAGAGTAGGCATCCCACTCAGCTATGGTAGTTGTGCTAATGTAGGTTGTTGGGTCGCTTTCAAATATCCTTCTCTTTTTCTCATCGTCATATCCAACTATCAGATCACCAACCTCTACCCTGTCCCCGCTTTTCACATATAGCTTTGAGCCCTTCGGTACATAGTATCTCTTTTCATCCGTTCCATCCTCAACAATGACAACATGTGTTCCATGTCTATTAACTATGCCATCTTTTGGTGTCTCTATCTCAACAAACTCATCACCTTCAAGGGCTATGAGTTTAACACTACCCTTCTTCTCGGTTTTCACAAACCTCTTTATCGTCTGACCATCCTCTACAAAAACCTTCGCCGCATAGGGAATCTTCTTAGGCACATCAAAAATCTCAAGCACCCTTTCAACAAGAAGAGAAAATTTGTCTACTTTTTCTCCGTCTTTAACAGAGAGGAGGTACTTCCCTATGGTATCTCCACTTGCCGATATAATATCTTTATCCGTAACAAAATTAACCTTCTTGAGTTTATACTCCTCACTATCGCCTATTTTCACTGTGTAGTAAATTTTGTCCTCTTCAATCTTCACAACACCGCTGTTTCTTGAAACAATTTGGGGCTCGGTAATTAAAAGCGCTGCATCCCTTCTTGAAAGCAGAACCTTCTCACCCTCTGAGTTGGGCACAGTAAAAAAGTTCTTGAACCTTACAATGCCAGCCCGTGTTGTCTCAGCGGACTTACTCTCTTTAGCAAGTCTTGAAGCTGTTCCTCCCACATGGAATGTTCTCAAGGTCAACTGAGTACCAGGCTCTCCAATGGACTGTGCTGCCACAATTCCCACGGCCTCTCCAACCTGAACCCTTCCACCTCGGGCAAGGTCTCTTCCATAACATTTGGCACATACGCCCCTTTCAGCCTTACATGTCAAAATAGAGAAAACCTTTACAGACCTTATTCCAGCATTGCTAATCTTGGCTACGGCATCCTCATCAATCTCTTTGCCCTCTTCAACAATTATCTCTCCCGTAAACGGATCAACAATGTCCTCGGCTGCTACCCTGCCCAAGATTCTATCTTCAAGTGATTCAATCTCCTCACCGTTTACCATTATTGCTGAAACCTCTATGCCTTCCGTTGTGCCACAATCCTCCATGGTAACAGTAACATCTTGAGCCACATCCACAAGCTTCCTCGTCAGATAACCTGCGTTTGCCGTTTTTAGTGCGGTATCTGCAAGACCTTTTCTCGCACCGTGTGTTGATGTAAAATATTCAAGGACTGTCAAACCCTCTTTAAAGTTGGATTTTATAGGAGTCTCTATGATGTCTCCAGAAGGTTTAGCCATCAACCCCCTGATACCTGCAAGCTGTCTCATCTGCTGTTGGGAACCTCTTGCTCCAGAGTGAGCCATTATAAATATTGAATTAAAGCTCTCCTCATACTCACCACCAAGCTCCTTCATCATTGCAGCAGAAATCCTATCTGTGGCAGAGCTCCATATATCAACAGACTTGTTGTATCTTTCCTTATCCGTGAGAAGACCCTGCCTGTAATCCTCTTGAATCTTCCTAACCTCTTCCTCAGCCTTTGCTATAATTTCCGATTTCTCCTTTGGAACGACCATATCCTCAATTGAGATGGAAACTCCAGACCTTGTTGAAGTCTCAAACCCAAGGTCTTTCACATCGTCAAGGAACTTAACCACAACTGGCAGTTCAAAATTCTTGTATAGATAGGAGATAAACTTATTGAGCTCCTTCTTTGTGAAAAGCTTGTTTACCCTCTCAAACTTAATCCCTTCGGGAACTATCTCAAAGAAAAGGACCCTGCCAACAGTGGTGTCGTATATCTCACCATCTATTCTAACCTTAATTTTAGCATTTAAATCGCACGCACCGTTTTCGTATGCCACCCTGACCTCATCGGGAGATGAAAAGACCATACCCTCTCCCTTAGCACCATCCCTTGGCTTTGTCATATAGTAAACACCAAGAACCATATCCTGGCTCGGCATTGCTATCGGATTTCCATGGGCAGGAGAGATGATGTTCTCCGTTGCAAGCATCAATACTTCACTCTCCAAAATCGCCTCATTACTAAGAGGAACATGAACAGCCATCTGGTCTCCGTCGAAATCTGCGTTAAATGCAGGACAAACCAGAGGGTGTAGTCTTATAGCTTTTTCATCTGTTAACACAGCATGGAAAGCCTGAATGGAGAGTCTATGTAATGTAGGTGCCCTGTTTAGTAAAACGGGGTGCTCTTTCACAACATCTTCGAGTATGTTCCACACCTCTGGGTCTTTCCTCTCCACCATCTTTTTGGCAGCCTTTACGGTGGGTGCATATCCATCGCTTATTAACCTGTGAAAAATAAATGGCTTGAAAAGCTCCAGAGCCATAATCCTTGGCAGACCACACTGATCCATTCTCAACTGAGGACCAGATACAATAACAGAACGGCCAGAGTAATCAACCCTTTTTCCAAGAAGGTTTCTTCTAAACCTTCCCTCCTTACCCCTTATAGACTCACTTAAGGATTTTAGCGGTCGATTATTAGATGCCCTGACAACCTGTTTCCTCCTGCCATTATCGATTAGGGCATCAACTGCCTCCTGAAGCATCCTCTTTTCGTTTCTTATTATTATGGAAGGTGCACCAAGCTCTATTAACCTTTTTAACCTGTTATTCCTGTTGATAACCCTTCTGTATAAATCGTTCAAATCACTTGAGGCAAACCTTCCACCCTCTAAAGAAACAAGGGGTCGCAACTCTGGTGGCAGAACCGGTAAAACATCGAGTATCATCCATTCAGGTTTATTACCACTTCTCTTAAATTGCTCTGCAAGTCTGAGTCTTTTCACAAGCTTCTTCTTTTTAGCTTCAGACTTTGTAGCCTCTATCTCGTCCTGTAGTTCAAATATCATTAAATCAAGATCAATCTTCTTGAGAAGTTTCTTTATGGCTGAAGCACCCATCTCTGCCGTAAATCTAACACCGTACTTCTCAAGATATGTCCTATATGCAGCCTCATTGAGCACACTCTTTACAGGTAGTTCCTCTACCTCGCTATCCACAACAACATACGACTCATAATAGATAACCCTTTCAAGCTCTTTTAACTTCATATCCAGAAGAAGAGCCATAATGCTCGGCACAGACCTTAAATACCATATATGGGCAACTGGGGCTGCAAGTTCAATATGCCCCATTCTCTCTCGTCTAACCTTTGACTCGGTAACCTCTACACCGCACTTCTCACAAACAACGCCTTTATACTTAATGCGCTTGTATTTCCCGCACAGACACTCATAATCCTTGATAGGTCCAAAGATTTTCGCACAAAACAGTCCATCACGCTCTGGCTTGAAAGTTCTATAATTTATCGTTTCGGCTTTTTTAACCTCGCCGTAGCTCCACTGCCTTATCTTCTCAGGAGAAGCCAGCTTAATCCTTATTGCATCGAAATCTTTTGAAGATTTAGGTTTACTCTTTAATACAGTAAACATTCGTGTTCCCCCTATCTTCTTCTTATATCCTTGAGAAGCTCAACATCCAGGCACAACGCCTGCATCTCCTTAACCAGCACATTAAACGATTCGGGAACACCGCCCAACGGAATAGGTCTTCCCTTAACTATCGCCTCATAGGTCTTATTTCTACCCGTCACATCATCAGATTTTACGGTCAACATTTCGTGGAGAGCATAGGCTGCACCATAGCCTTCAAGAGCCCACACCTCCATCTCTCCGAATCTCTGTCCGCCAAACTGAGCCTTACCTCCAAGTGGTTGCTGTGTGACAAGGGAGTAAGGTCCAATACTCCTTGCGTGAACCTTATCGTCAACGAGGTGGTGTAGTTTCAATATATACATTACACCTACAGTAACGGGCTCCCTGAATTTCTCACCCGTTACACCGTCGTAAACATCACTTTTAAGTCTCTTGAATCCCACAATATCCTGTAAATACTTCAAATCAGGCTCTTTGGCACCCTCAAACACAGGGTTTGCAAAGTGAACACCATCTCTCCACTCGTTGGCATATCTCTCTATCTCCTCATCACTTAAAGAGTCTATAAATTTATCCACCTTCTCTGAGTTGAAAACCTGTTTCATCATATCCCTTAAGGCATCCTTCCTGCCCTCTTTTAGAAGCTTATCTATTTTCTTTCCTAAACCCTTAGATATCCAGCCAAGATGGGTCTCCATAATCTGACCTATGTTCATCCTTGACGGCACGCCCAACGGGTTGAGCACTATATCAACAGGTGTTCCATCCTCCAAGAATGGTAGATCCTGGACAGGTAAAATCTTGGAGACAACACCTTTATTACCATGTCTACCACTCATCTTATCGCCTACAGAGAGTTTTCTTTTTGTTGCTATATAAACATTCACAGCTGCAACAACACCCGGTGGTAGATCGCTTTCCTTCTCTAAACCTTTAATGAGCTTTGCATGGTGATCCCTGATGCTTTTTTCCATCTCTCTGTAGTGTCTGTTTATCTCTTTTATATCAAAGTCCTTTGGGGCTAATTTCAAAAGCTCTTTCTCTTTCAATCCCTCCAGATCATCCCTTTTCAGGGGCTTGCCCTTCTTAAAAGTCTTACCAGAAGCCTTAACATCTTTCTCAGGCTTCAAACCAGCAAGGGCATCACGAATTGTATCCAACCTCAGCTGCTCAAGGAGCTTCAATTTGTGTTTGAGCTCTCTGTTTATCTTCTCCTGCTCCTCTTCTATAATTTCCTTTTCGCGTGGATTAACAGGAGTGCCACGGCGATGGAGAATCCTAACATCCACAACTATGCCGCTCGTATCGGATGGCACTTTCAAGGACGAATCGGCAACATTGGCAGCCTTCTCACCAAATATGGAGCGCAAAAGTTTCTCTTCTGGAGAGTAGTGGGTTTCCGCCTTTGGTGTCACCTTTCCTACAAGAATGTCTCCGGGCTTAACATAGGCTCCTATCCTAACAATGCCATTCTTATCAAGATTTCTCAAGGTCTCACTGGAAGCATTTGGAACATCTGCCGTTATCTCTTCAACTCCAAACTTGGTATCCCTAACATATACACTGAACTCTTTTATGTGTATCGATGTGTACAGATCCTCCTCAACAACCCTACGCGATATGGTAATTCCATCTTCATAATTAAACCCTCTCCAGGAAACAAAAGCAACAACAAGGTTCTTACCGAGAGCAAGTTCACCTTTATCCATTGAAGGTCCATCTGCTATTATCTGCCCAGCCTTGACATAATCGCCAATATCCACAATGGGGGTCTGCGAGAAGCATGTATCCTGATTTGACCTGTTAAACTTCTTTAACGGATAAACATCAAGCTCATAACCGCCATCAACCTTGCAGGAAACATAGATTTTATCGTCTATTCTAACAACCTTTCCGTCCCTTTTTGCCACTACAGCGTATCTTGAATATTTGGCAACCACAGGCTCAAGTCCCGTTCCCACAAGAGGTGCCTCAGGTCTAATGAGAGGCACAGCCTGCCTCTGCATGTTTGAACCCATCAACGCCCTGTTTGCATCGTCATGCTCAAGGAAGGGAATCAAACCAGCCGCTACAGACACTATCTGATTTGTGGAAACATCCATTAGATCGACTTCGCTATTGTGAACTATTACAAACTCGCCATCCTTTCTTGCGGCAACATATTCGTTCTTAAAGGTTCCATCATCGTTAAGTGGCGCATTGGCCTGTGCTATAACATGCCCCTTCTCCTTTGAGGCGCTCAGGTAAACAACCTCCTTTGTAACCCTACCATCTTTAACAATCCTGTAGGGTGTCTCTATAAACCCAAACTCATTGATCTGGGCATATAGGGCTAAAGATGAGATCAATCCAATGTTCGCACCCTCAGGCGTCTCAATCGGGCATATTCTACCATAGTGGCTCGGATGGACATCCCTGACCTCAAACCCCGCTCTCTCTCGCGTCAATCCACCACTACCAAGGGCAGAAAGCCTCCTTTTATGTGAAATCTCAGATAGTATATTTGTCTGATCCAAGAATTGAGAGAGCTGTCCCGTTGAGAAGAAATCCTTAATGGCAACAGCCACAGGTTTAGTATTGATAACATCGTATGGCATTATGTTCTCTATATCCCTCATAACCAGTTTATCCTTAATCAAACGCTGCATCTTCAAAAGGCCGTTCCTCACCTCTCTGTAAAGCTGATCTCCCACAAGATTAACCTTCCTATTCGTCAAGCTATCCACATCATCTGGAACAGCCTTGTCGTTTACAAGTAAAATAAGGTGATTGAATAGACCCAAAAAGTCCTCTTTTGTAAGCGTTCTCTGGTTTTCAGGGATATTCAGACCGAATATCTCATTTATCCTAATTCTGCCTTCCTGGGAAATATCGTACCTTTCAGGGTTAAAAAATAAATTCTCAAAGAAATTCCGTGCATCCTCTATGGATGTGTGCTCACCAGGCCTCAAAAGAGTATGGATAAATATCCTTGCCACATCCTCAACAGGGATTCCATCTGGGAGCGCAACCCTTCTTTTCCTAAGTACATCCCGTGCAGCAAGGACAGTATTCAGAATAAAATAGTCATCATACTCAGAATATATAACATCAAACTCCTCTTCGAATTTCTTTAAAAAGCCCAGATTCTCTTTACTCAAACGGGTGCCAACATTGAGAATTGTTACATTCTCTCCCTCTTCTTCGTCCTCAACCTCCACCAAACTTGCCGCATACTTGTTGTAAAGGTCAGCCTCTCTAATGGGAACATACTCCAAAGAGCTCTCCTTAAACTGTTTTAGGGCTCTTCTTGTTATCTTCTTTCCTTCCTTTAAAACAACTTCTTCACCTATATTTACATCTCCATCAACCCTGAATCCCAAAATAGAATCATCAACCTTTGCATAGTACCTGCCTGCTTCAACCTTTATATGAACAACTTTATAAAAATGTCTCAATATTTCCGACTCGTCCATGCCTATGGCTTGAAGAATTATCGTTGCTGGAAACTTCTTCTTCCTATCAATTCTCGAAGTTATAATCTCTCTCGGTTCCGTCTCAAACTCAACCCAGCTTCCCCTCTCTGGAATTATCTGTGCATAGTAAAGGCTCCTTCCCGCAAACTCAGAAACCTTTTTAAATATGACACCAGGTGATCTGTGGAGCTGGCCAACTATAACCCTCTCCACACCATTTATAATGAAACTGCCAGATTCAGTTATTAACGGAATCTCTCCGACATATATATCCTGCTCTTTAATATCCTCGATGTTGACCTTTTCACCAGTTTGCTCATTTATGTTCCACTGGGTTAGCCTTACCTTAATCATCAAATTACCTGAGTAGGATAGTCCCTTTGCCTTACACTCATCTGGATTAAATTTGGGTGGTGTAATCTGCCAATCCACAAGATCAAGCCTGAGCCTCCCGTGAACATCATCTATGGGAAAAATGGATTTCAAAGCATTATCCAAATTCTTTTCTTTTTTGCTATTTTTATCGACAAAAGTGTTAAAAGAATCTATATTAAGCCTCAGCAAATCTGGAATCTCTAAAACTTCCTCTCCTTTAGAGAAATTCACACGCATTCTATAGTTTAGCTTTAGAGGTTTAGCCATTATGCACCTCGTCTACTTTTATAAAAAGGTTTTTTGAAAAAAAAAGGAAAGAGGCTGATGCCTCTTTCCCGACCGTATAAGATAGCCCACCCACAAAAACTACTTAATTTCGACTTCAGCGCCAGCCTCTTCAAGCTTAGCTTTAATCTGCTCTGCTTCCTCTTTGCTGACCTTTTCCTTAACAGCTTTGGGTGCAGCATCGACCAAAGCCTTAGCCTCTTTCAAGCCAAGCCCTGTTATCTCCCTGACAACCTTGATAACCTGAATCTTCTTATCACCAGGCTTATTTAAAATGACATCGAACTCAGTTTTCTCCTCTTCAGCCTGTGCCTCACCACCTGCCTGAGGGGCAGCCGCTGCAACAGCCGCAACGGGAGCGGCGGCACTTACACCAAACCTATCCTCAAGCTCTTTTACAAACTCAGCCAACTCCACAACCGTCATATTCTCAATAAATGCAATAACATCCTCTTTTGTAATCTCTGCCATTTAAACCTCCTCCTAATTTCCTTCCTTTTTCTTTTCTTCTATCGCTTTAAGAACATACAGAAGCTGTCTGATATTGGCAGCCAACACATTGACAAAACCAGAAACTGGGGCTTTCATGGTTCCCAAAAGCTGAGCAAGTAGCACCTCTCTTGGTGGCAGTTTGCTTAAAGCAACAATGTCCTTTGCATCGAAGACCCTGCCATCCATGCAGCCAAACTTAACCTTAAGCTTTTTGAACTCCTTGGATTTATCAACCAGCTCCTTTGCCAGTGCAGCAGGATCATCAAAACAGACAGCAAACGCATTTGGGCCTTTCAACTGCTCAGTAAGTACTTCCCACTCCGTCCCAACAATTGCCTTTTTGACAATGTTGTTCTTAATAACATTGAAAGTGAAGCCCTGTTCTTTGAGCGTGTTCCTTATGGACTCCATCTCAGCCACAGTAAGCCCCACATACTCAGATGCAATAACCATCTTAGCCTCTTTTAGCTGCTCCTTTAACCGTTCGGCTAACTCAATCTTCCGCTCTCTCTTCAATATCCCCCTCCTTTCTTGGACGGGTCAAAAACTGGTCTATTGTGGGCTTAATTTTAAAGCCCATCGGCTACCCACAGTCTTTGACCTCTAAAATTTTTATGTTAACTTTGAAGTGATTGCACATTAACCTTTACACTCGGTGAGTGTGTGGTTGCAAGATGAAAAGATTTAATATATTTGCCCTTAGCTGCAGGTGGTTTCGCTTTAACCACTGCGTCGTACAAAGTCAGTATGTTTTCTTTTAGCTTCTCATTATCAAAGGATTTCTTGCCAACACCCACATGTATATTGGCGGTTTTATCAACCCTGAACTCAACCTCTCCAGCCTTTGCCCTACGAACAGCATCTGCAACATCAAAAGTTACCGTTCCCACCTTCGGGTTTGGCATCAAACCCCTTGGTCCTAAGATTTTACCGAGCCTACCAACAACACCCATCATATCGGGAGTTGCTATAACCTTATCAAAATCTAACCATCCCTCTTTTGCAATCTTATCGGCATACTCCTGACCACCCACATAGTCTGCCCCTGCCTCTTCTGCCTCTTTTATCTTCTCTCCTTTGGCAAATACAAGAACTTTAACCTTCTTTCCCGTTCCATGTGGCAGGGTTACAGAGCCCCTGACAACCTGATCCGAATGCCTCGGGTCAACACCCAACCTCATATGAACCTCGACAGTCTCATCATAGTTGGCATAGGCTATCTCTTTTAAGATTTTTAAAGCCTCATCCAGTGAGTACTCTTTCAGGTGGTCGTACTTCTTCAGTGCATCGATGTACTTCTTACCTCTCTTACCCATAACGCTCTCCTCTTTAAATTAAATTAGAGCTCCCACATACATGTGGTCTTTCTCTTTTAAAACTCCTCAACCTCAACGCCCATGTTAACAGCTGTACCAGCAACTGTCTTCATGGCTTTATAGATATCTTTCGTGTTGAGGTCTGGCAGTTTAACCTTTGCAATCTCCTCAAGCTGTTTTTTGTTAAGCTTCCCCACCTTCTGTCTTGCCGGATCACTTGAACCCTTTTCAATCCCCAAAGCCTTTTTAATCAAAGAGCTTGTTGGTGGAGTTTTCGTTATAAAATCAAACGACCTATCCGCATACACGGTGATTACAACAGGAACAATATCGCCTATTCTATCCTTGGTAACATCGTTGAACTTCTTAACAAAGTCCATTATATTCACACCGTGCTGACCCAATGCAGGACCAACAGGTGGGGCTGGAGATGCTTTTCCCGCCTCTATCTGCAACTTAATCTGGGCAATAACCTCTTTTTTAGCCATACTAAACTCCCCTTATTCTACTTTCTCAACCTGATTGTAGTTTAGCTCAACAGGGGTAGACCTACCAAAGATACTTACCAGTATCCTGAGTCTGCCCTTCTCCACATCAACCTCATCAACAGTTCCAGTGAAATTTGCAAAAGGACCATCCAACACTCTAACAGTCTCCCCGGGCTCAAACGAAACAGAAAGCCTTGGAGCCTCTTTAGAGCTTTCAACTCTCTCTTTAATCTGCCTGATTTCTGCCTCATCCATAGGCGCAGGCTCGTTCTTGTATCCCACAAAACCCGATGCAAACGACATTCTTTTTACTATATTGTAGAGCTTATCGCTCATTTTAGCCTTAACAAACACATAACTCGGATAAAGGCACTTCTTAACCTTCTCTTTTTTGTTGTTCTTCTTTATTACAATAACCTCTTCGAAGGGGACAAATATCTCCTCTACATCCCCTTCTAAACCTTCCTCCTTGATCCTGTTTTTGAGCATAGATTTAACCTTATCCTCATAACCCACCTGCGTATGGATAGCGTACCACTTAAAATCGCTCATATCTTTAAAAAACCTCTTATTTGAAGAGTGACTGCAAGCCCAAAGACATAAAGTAGTCAAGCACACTTAGAATAAAAGCCACTACCACCGTAAAAACTACAACGGCAATAGTGGCTGAAGTTACTTCCTTCTTACCAGGCCAGACTACCTTCTTAAACTCTAATTTTACCTCTTCCAAAAATTTAATAGCTTTTTTAATCATAACTAAAAATGGCAGGCCAGGGAGGACTCGAACCCCCAACCAACGGTTTTGGAGACCGCCGCTCTACCAATTGGAGCTACTGGCCTACTTCACCTCTCTATGTATTGTATGTTTTCTACAAAATGGGCAATATTTCCTAAGCTCAAGCTTCTCCTTACTCTTTTTCTTGTCTCGTGTGCTGGTATAATTCTTTCTTTTGCACTCAGTACAGGCAAGTGTTACCATCTCGCGCATAGACTACTCCAATATCTCCGTTATAACACCAGCACCAACTGTTCTACCACCTTCCCTTATGGCAAAGCGTGTCTCTTTCTCGAGGGCAACAGGTGCTATGAGTTCAACTGTTAGTTCAACATTGTCTCCTGGCATAACCATCTCAACGCCCTCTG
>WFQQ01000050.1 GCA_015486965.1 Desulfurellaceae bacterium | reverse complement strand
GAGCAGATATCTCAGGTTGGAGAGGCAAGTAGAGAGATAGGGCAGATTGTTGGTGTAATCAACGAGATAGCTGACCAGACCAACCTTTTAGCTTTGAATGCTGCCATTGAGGCAGCAAGAGCAGGAGAGGCTGGTCGTGGCTTTGCCGTTGTTGCAGATGAGGTGAGAAAGCTTGCAGAAAAAACCCAGCATGCAACAGAGGAAATAAGAAACATGATTTCCAAGATGCAGAACGACACAAAGCTCGCTGTTGAAAAGACCAACCTTGCAAGTGAGATGATTTTAGAAGAGGAGAGGAAAGCTGAAGAGGACAAACAACATGTTGAAGAGGTTGTGGAGAAAGCAAACAGTGTAATTGAAGAGTTGAACACCACATCTGCTGCTACAGAGGAGTTATCTGCCACAGTTGCCCAGATAGATGCTCAAGTTAAAGAGGTTGTTGCTGCGGCCAAGGAGAATGCAAAGGCTGTTGAAGATATAGCAAGAATATCTGAAGAGATTAAGGATATGTCGGATAAGGTTACGGAGCTTGTTAGGGTGTTTAAAGTTTGAACTTAATAAATAGAAGGAGATGGGCTAAATGGGTGAGGCTATACTCAGGTCTCTGAGCGATAAGGATTTATATACCATAGGGAAATCTATAATTGAATCGAACAAGCTCGGGTTTGTCCTTTATAGAGAAAAGATAATTTACGCCAATGATTATATCTGCAGACTATTTGGTTATGAAAGGGATGAGCTTGAAGGTATGTCTATTGTGAATTTTGCCCATGAGAGCCTAAGAGATAAATTCAGTGAGATTATAAAAAACAGGCTATCAGGAAAAGAGAGTCAGAAGTATTACAGTAATGTAATGTGCGTAAGGAAGGATGGTAGATTTCTTTTTGTCAATTTTGTTGCCGACACAGTAACATTTGAAGGTAAGACCACAGGTTTTTTGATTGTAACAGACAATACCGCCGAGAGGGAGCTTTCTGTATTTTACTCAGTTTTGAAGAACATAAACCATTTAATAATAAAGGTTTTAGATCTCTCAAAGCTGTTTGAGAGTGTTTGCAAGATAGTGGTTAGCAAATACGCAGCAAAGATAGTTTGGATAGGGAGACTCAAGGAATCGGGGGAGCTTGAACCTGTTTTCATTCATGGAGAGGAAAGGAGCTATGTTGATGAGCTTTTTGAAAGTGGTTTAATAGAAAAGGAGCCCTCGTTTCTTGCGGTAAAAAAGGGAAGCATTGAGATTGTGGTTAATGTTGATGATTGTGACTTTCTTGACGAAAGCATAAGAGAAAAACTTAAACAGCACGGTATCCGTTCAGCTTGCTATATTCCCTTAAGAAAAAAGGGGAAGTACAGGTATATTTTCTCTGTGTATGTTAGGGATTACAACTTCGTAGAAGATTATATGGATGTGATGAAAGAGCTTCAGAATGACCTATCCTTTGCTTTGGACAGGATTGAAGAGGTTCAGGAGGGGATAACATTTTATGAGGCTGCAAAATCATCCAACTGGTGGTTTTTGATTACAGATGAAAATGGCAAGATTATATTTGTGAACCGGGCTGTTGAGCAGATGAGCGGATACACCAAAAACGAGCTCATTGGTAAAACGCCAAGGGTTTTTAAATCTGGGTTGCATGATAAGAAGTTCTATGAGGATTTGTGGAGAAGACTTTTGAATGGTGAAGTTGTGGAGACTGTTATAGCTAACAGAAGGAAAGACGGAACTATTTTCCATCTGCAAAACAAGATTATGATGGTTAGACTACCTGGCGGAATAAAAAGGTTTGTTGCAATAGGTAAAGATATAACAAAGGAGATTGAGCTTACAAGGGAAACACAAAGGATGAAAGTGGAGGATGCACTTACCGGGCTTTTAAACTTAAATGGTTTTATTTATACAGTGGAAAGTAGAATTAAAACTGTTGAAACGGGTGTTATGGTACTTGTGGATATTGTAAATTTTAGCTACATAAACAGGATTTACAGCTTTGAGGTTGGTGATAAGCTTTTAAAACTCATTGCCGATAGGTTGAGGGAGGAATTCCCCCTTGTAAACTGCATAGCAAGAATTGGCAGTGATGATTTTGCACTGTTTGTTGATAAGAATAACATAAGGAATTCTATATCTGCTATACCTGCCAAGTTGCTTGAGGTTTTTGGTAAGCCATTTGATGTCAACGGTGAAAACATAAGGGTGTCTTTTAACGCTGGTATAGTGGTTTACCCCATGGATGCTCTTACTGTTAAAGAGCTTATGGAGAAAGCTTCAGTTATTTTGAATAAGGCTAAAGAAAAGGGTGAGAATGTATCTCTGTTCTACAACCCTATAGCTGATGAGAGTGTGGAGAGGTATATACACGCTGAAAATTTAATTGATAAAGCCTTCAGAGAATCTCTGTTTTTCTTGGAGTATCAACCGTATTTTAGTGCATGGGAAGGCAAGATTTTTGGTGCTGAGGCTCTGGTGAGAATAAAGGACAATGATGGAAAGGTTCACTATCCAAACGAGTTCATAGATTACCTTGAGGGAAGCAAGTATTTAAGAGATTTCGAGATGTGGCTTTTAAATCAGGTAAAAAGTAGTATAGAGAGATGGAATAAGCACATTACTATAAATATCTCAGCGACAAGCTTTAAGGATGAGAAATTCATTGATGAGATTTTGAAGGCATGCAGTGTTGTAGGCGGCAATCTCGGGATTGAGATAACGGAGAGGACTCTAATGAGTGATTTAAAGGAAAGTAGAAAAGTTATTCAGAAACTAAAAAGTTTTTCAAATCCACCTTTGCTCTCCATTGACGATTTTGGTACGGGTTATGCCTCTTTGAGTATGCTTCAGGAGTTTCCTATTGATATTATAAAGATAGACATGTCCTTTGTTAGAGGTATTCACAATAACAGGAAAAATATCGCAATTGTTCAGACAATTATTCAACTTGCAAAGACACTTGGCATAAAAACAATAGCTGAGGGTGTTGAGGAGGAGGAGGAGTACAAAACATTAAGGACTATGGGAGCAGATTTTATTCAGGGCTATTACTTTGCAAAACCGATGGACGAGGTGGCTTTTGAGTCTATGATAAAGAGAGAGGAGGATAGTCGGAAGTGAAGAGGGCTGTGGCTTTTCTCTTCTCCGTATTTTTTATTTTATCTGTTTTTAGTTCCTACGGTGGAACTCTATCAAGCTTACTCGGAAGATATACACAACTTGGAGACCTTTCACAAAAGACAAAAAAGGAATCTGCAGGAAATGTTATTGTGTTTACAAGGGCTGACCTCGATAGAATGAAGGTTAAGTCTGTTGGAGAGTTGATACAGTATATACCCTTTATAAGGTATAACGAGGACGAAAACGGCTTGATAAATATTACTTATGCACCCTATCAATACGGAACATTCGTACCTATAGTTGTATATTTGAACGATAAAGAGGTTTATGCTCCATTTTTTGTTAGCGGTATGCAGATTCTTTCCGGGATTGATATGGATTACATTGACCATGTGGAAGTATATCTTGGCGTTCCTACTTATGATATAGGTATTCACTCTTCTCTTTATGTGATTAAGCTATATACAAAAAAGGGATTTAGAGAAAATTCCACTGTTGTTGGTTCTTACTATGGGACATACCACACAAACAATCAGTATATATACTCTGGTAAAGGAACGGAAAATAACAACTATTTTTTGTATTTTGATAGGAGCCATCTTAACAGAAAGAGAGCACATTACACATCACCTGTAGGAAATACATATACTTTTTCAAAAAACTCAGACAACTACTATTTCTATGGAGAGCTCGATAAAGGTAATTTAAAGCTGTATGGTGAGAATCTTTGGGCAAGTAAAGATAATTATATATGTCAATCTTGGGATTTAACTACAAAGAGGGCTCACTCTTATTTTAACTATTTGTCGGGCGGTGGAGAGTATTTGAGCAACGATGGTACATTTAAAATTAATGCCTATTATTCGTACTTCGTAGTCAAAAGTGATCATAAGTCAGAACACCCCATAGGATTGGTTGTTTCTCCGCCATTGATATTAACTTATAACAATTTTTACACAAAAGTGTGGGGAGATGTTTTAGATACGAATGTGGAAAAAAGGCTTAGATTGCACAACAATGAGTTGCTATTGGGCTTTTTTGGTAGATATAAGCACTATCATTTTGATAAGTACAAAACATACATTCCTTACATAAAAGGTAATGTGGATCTCTATGTACCACGGTTTAATAAGGAATACTTATACGACTTTTATATGGAAGAAAAATATTTAATAAATCCGAGAAATTTATTTGTTTTCTCTTCTAAAATAGAGAGACATATGCCCAATGGAGGGGTGAGAAACTTTACACTCTTTGGCTTAAAAGGAGGGTATATCTACAATGGTAACAATATAACTTTAAAGGGATTTGTAGCATATAAAAGCAATCCCATATCCTCCTATTTGTTATTCAGACAGAAGCTGGACGGTGAAAGTAGGGTATCTCCATCAAGAACTTTGGTTTACACAGTCGAAGCGAATTATAAAAAGGGTAATTCATCATACGATGTATTGCTTGTTAGAGATGAAAATAGAAAATTCATTTATTTTAATGGACATTACAATAACTACGATAAAGATTTCGCTCTGAACGGGGTCTCCTTAACATATAAGTATAATTTTGACCCTTTTAATAAGATTGTTCTAAATGGGTGGTATGTAAGGGCGGACAATGTCCCTGCATTACATGAAAAACTTTCTGATGTGAAAAATCTAATGGGTAGTATGGAGGGTAAAGATGCCAATTTCTTCGGCGGCTACATCTCTCTCTTTAACAGATTTGGCAACTTCTCCCTCTTCAACAGTCTCTCATACAGAGGTATATTCAACGACAACAGGCCATCTTTCAATCTATGCTCCACCATAACATACAACCCAAAAGATAGGTTGACCATCTATCTCAAGGGTATCAATCTACTCAACAGGGGAGTAACAACAACATACATAGCTGTTAATCCCCTGACGGGCAAGGTGAGCACACTAAATCATGTCCAGCCCATAGACAGAACGGTATGGGTGGGAGTGGAGTATTCGTTTTGAGAAGGCTGATACTTAT
>WFQQ01000049.1 GCA_015486965.1 Desulfurellaceae bacterium | reverse complement strand
CCTACATCTGGACCCTGATCTATATGTATCTCTGAACAGGGACCGCAGGGACCTGTATCACCCATAGCCCAGAAGTTATCGTGCTCGTCCATGCGAACTATTCTATTCGAGGGCACACCCTCCTGTTTGTTCCATATCTCAAAAGCCTCATCGTCCTCTCTAAATATGGTTATCCATAGCTTATCTTTATCTATTCCCAACACCCTTGTAACGAAGTCCCATCCAAAGTGAATTGCCTCTTTCTTAAAGTAGTCCCCAAAGGAAAAGTTGCCCAACATCTCAAAAAAGGTATGGTGCCTCGCTGTATATCCAACATTCTCAAGGTCGTTGTGCTTGCCACCAGCCCTAACGCACTTCTGACAGCTTGTCGCCCTTGTGTAATCCCTTTTCTCCTTACCCAAAAATACATCCTTAAACTGCACCATACCAGCATTCACAAAAAGGAGCGTTGGGTCGTTTTTGGGCACAAGTGGTGCTGATTTTACCACTGTATGACCATTCTCCTTAAAATATTCCAAAAAAGCATTTCTTAAGTCAGCTGTCTTCATCGTCCCTCACCTCATATCTATTTAAAAGTTCTATGATTCTATCGCTTTCAAATCCCCTTCTTATCATAAACTCATACAATTTTGCCCGCTTCCTCTTTTTACCCTTGAGTTGCTTCAGCCTCTTTAAAAATACATCCTCAATCTGCTCATCTGTTTCCTCAAGGGCATCTTTTATAATGCCCTCATCGAGCCCCTTATTTTTAAGCTCATATTCAACCCTTCTCTTTCCATACCCTCTCTTTAGCCTGAAATACACATAGTTTTCACAGTACCTTCTATCGTCCAAAAACCCCTTCTCTTTTAAATAAGACAGTACGGTCTCAATTTCTTCTCTACTTTCATCTGCAAACTTTTTAATCAGCTTGTTCTCTAACTCCTTTTCGGTGTAATCCTTTCTATCCAAAATTTTTAAAGCATAGTTTAAAATCTCTCTGTTCACACAATACCTTTTGCAATTAAGGCGAAATCATTGGGATTGGTTGCGTTCTCCATAGCCTCTTCAAAAGATACAAGCCCCTTTTTGTATAACTCAAGCAGGGACTGGTCGAAGGTTTGGGTACCAAGGGTATCCCTGTTTAGCTCTATAGACCTCCTGATGTTCTGAATCTTTTCAGACTCAAGAATAGCATCCCTGACAAGCTCCGTTGCTATCATTACCTCGACCGCTGGAACCATTCCCTTGCCATCTTTTCTTTTTAGGAGTCTCTGCGATATAACAGCCTCAAGCGTTGTGGAAAGCTGCAGTCTAATCTCCCTCTGTTCATTCAATGGAAAGGCTGCAATAATTCTGTTAACCGTTTCCACAGCATCCTTCGTGTGCATTGTAGCCATAACAAGATGGCCTGTCTCCACCGCTTCAAGTGCTGTAGAGATTGTTTCTCTATCCCTCAATTCACCAACCATTATCACATCAGGGTCTTCCCTCAAAGCACCTCTCAAGCCCTGAGCGAAGCCCAAAACATCGTATCCCACCTGTCTCTGTATTACAGAAGAGTTGATGTCCCTGTGTAGATACTCAATGGGGTCTTCAATTGTTATAATATTCTTTTGCCTCTCCCTGTTTATAATATCAATCATGGTCGCAAGCGTGGTCGATTTTCCACTCCCCGTTATACCTGTTACAAGTATCAGTCCCCTTGGCTTCAGGGCAAGCCTCTCTACCACTTTTGGGAGATTCAACTCTTCAAGTGATGGTATCTCAAATGGAATAAACCTGAAAACAGCGGCAAGCTTACCCCTCTGGTAGAAAACATTTACCCTGAATCTACCAACACCACTCAATCCATAACCTATATCAACCTGCCTTTCTTTCTTCAATTTATCAACAAGAAACTTATCAATAGCTTCACTATTAAGAAACTCTTCAAAATCCTCATCTCCGAGGGGCGATTCCTCATCACCCCTATACATCAAACCATTAACCCTGAAAAATGGCTTTGTTCCAACCTTTAGATGTATATCACTTGCCCCCCTTTCAAAGCCCCTCTTCAAAACCTCATCAATCCTCATCCTCCACCTTCCCCTTGCAGTTAAGCTTGTCCCTCAACTCTGTTTCAATCTTCTCAAGTATGTCTGGATTGTTTTTCAAAAACTCTTTGGCATTGTCCCTACCCTGTCCGAGACGCTCCCCACCGTATGAATACCACGAACCGCTCTTCTCCACAATGTCATGGTTAACTGCAAGATCCAGTATATCCCCTATCTTGTCGGCTCCCACTCCATATATAATATCAAACTCGGTCTCCTTAAATGGCGGTGCAACCTTATTTTTAACTACTTTAACCTTCACTCTGTTTCCTACAGCCTCTCCGCCAACCTTTATGGGAGAGCCAGTTTTTCTAATCTCCATTCTTACCGAAGAGTAAAACTTCAAAGCATTACCGCCTGTTGTCGTCTCTGGGTTGCCGAACATAACACCTATCTTCATTCTTATCTGGTTTAAAAATATAATAGATGTGTTCGATTTGTTTATGGCACCTGTGAGCTTCCTCAAAGCCTGACTCATCAACCTCGCCTGCAATCCTACATGGGCATCACCCATGTCTCCCTCTATCTCAGCCTGTGGAGTTAGAGCCGCAACGGAGTCCACAACAATCAGATCAACGGCATTACTCCTCACAAGCGTATCTATTATCTCAAGCGCCTGTTCACCCGAATCGGGCTGGCTTACAAGCAGGTTGTCTATATCCACTCCTAACTTCTCCGCATAATTCACATCCAGTGCATGCTCTGCATCGATAAAAGCAGCTATGCCGCCCTGTTTTTGCGCCTCTGCTATGCAGTGTAGAGCAAGCGTTGTCTTACCGCTCGACTCCTGCCCATATATCTCCACTATTCTTCCCCTTGGAATACCACAAACCCCCAAAGCTACATCTAAGGATAGGATTCCCGTTGGAATAACATTAACATCGAGTGCCTTTACATCCCCAAGCTTCATCAACGCTCCCTTGCCAAAGGTTTTCTCAATCTTGGATATGGCCATATTGAGCGATTGGAGTCTCTTTTCATCCATCTTTCTCACCTCAAACTAAATTTTTCTATCTTTTTATACATGGCTCCCTTTGGACTCAGTATACTTTCATACAAGTAAAAACTGTCCACTCTAAAATCTACCCTCTCCCTGTTTAGAAAATCTCTACAAAGCCTTAACACACTCAAAACCTCACCCCTTTCGATCCACTTCATCCTGCCAATCGTAAGATGGCAGAAGGGTGTGTCGTCGGAGGGCCTAAATATATCGAGCTTCTCATTTAAATCACTACTTATCTTTACATACTCCCCATTCTCCTCGCCCAACCATAACACCCTTGGATTAACCAGATCTTTAAAAACCCCTGCCCTGTTTAGATTTATATTAAAGTGTGAGTGCTGTTCGGCAACCTCTCGAGCCAGCTCAACAATCCTATTTACAGCCTGATATGGCTGCTCCCCAAGGAACTTTAAAGTTATGTGCATATTATCTCTGCCAACAAGTCTTATTCTTTTGCTCTTTTCCCCTATCAGCCTTTCAAGTTCAAGAACCTTGGACTTTACACTATCTGGAATATCAAAGGCAACAAAAACCCTCATGACTTTAAAATGAACTCCCTAAGAAATAGAGTAGCGTATCGGGCAGACTTATCCCTTACAACGCTCCTGTTTCCACTAAAAACTTTCTTTCTAACCTCAACCCTTCCCCTTTTGGAGGCTACAGAAAAGTACACAAGTCCAACAGGTTTTTCTAAAGTTGCACCTGTTGGACCAGCTATACCTGTGACTGAAACGGCATAATCTGAGTTTGTCATCTTAATAGCACCGACCGCCATAAGTTTTGCCGTCTCCTCACTGACAGCACCAACGCTGTTCAACACAGCTGGAGGAACCTTTAGTGCCGTTATCTTGAGCCTGTTTGAGTAGGTTATGGCACCACCTTCAAGAAACTCAGAAACCCCAGGGATGTTTGCTATCCTTGAAGAGACAAGGCCTGCCGTGCAAGATTCAGCGGTCGCTATCTTAACCTTCTTTTTGGTCTTTAAACTGTTAAATAGAGCCAGCTCTGCACTTTCTCCCTTAGATGTATAAAACCCCTTCAAGCATTCAAATTGCTTCACATCCTTTAAACCACACAAGAACACAGCCTCAACCTCATCTTTATAAACAGGGTTTAAGTTCTCTATATTTTCAGGCTCAAAGAGCTTTACAATCCTCTTTTCAGAAACAAAATGGCGAAAAATTGGAGAAAAATCGAGATTTTCCTTTAAATCAAAAGGCATCATCAGAAACGGTTTGCCGTAAACCTCATCAAAAAACACACCATCTATTAGCTCTTTAAAACCCTTAGCTATAACATACGGTTCATCCTTTTGCCTATAGACACTGCTCCTTTCAAACTCCATAAGTAGAACCTTTTGTAGGTGCGTCCACGCTTCCTTTTTGTATACAAACACAACCCCATCTGAGCTTTCAAAGGCTGCTTTTGAAACAGACCTCAAGCTATCCATATTAAAAACTGTGCTTTTTGATGAAATCTCAACACCACTCTTAAAAAAAACACTATCGTCGTATCCAATATCAGAGCCAAATCCCACAAAAATCAAAGCTGTTCTCATCGGGTTAACACCTGCAATACTATATTAACTATCAATCCCCCAACGGCGTCGTCTATCATTATGCCAAAACCACCTCCTATCTTCTCAAGCAGGTTCAATGGCGGAATTTTGGAAATATCCACAATCCTGAAAAGCAGAAAACCTGCTATAGCAACAAGCGGAGTGTAAGGTACTGAAATAAACGCAATCATCATCCCAACAACCTCATCTATAATTACAAAAGAGGGATCCTTTATTCCGTATATTTCCTCCATAACATCACTTACAAAAACACCCAAAACAAAGAGCACAACAACAAAAGAAACATACACAAAAACAGAAGCATCTTTCAAAAACATGTACAACAGAAGGCCGTAGAGACTCCCCATAGTGCCGGGAGCATAAGCCGTATATCCAACCCCAAAAACTGTGCTTATATGCTCTGAAAACCTGTTTATCGTATCTTCGTTTAAAAATTTCATATATGCTGCCTGAAAAACTCTAAAACCTTATCTATATGAGGTTTTTCCACGATCAAAGGGGGTTCAAGCCTAACGGTCTTTTCACCTGCCTTTCCAAGGAGTATGTAATGTTCGAATGCCTTTTTGACAATATCTTCAGCCTTCTTCCTATCAGAGAACTCAACTCCCACCATCAAACCCAAACCATCAACTCTTACTATATCATCTTTTTCTTCGGCTATTTCCCCCAAACCCTTTAGAAGATAATCTCCTAAAAGGGCTGCATGCTCGACCAAACCCCTTTTTAAAACATAACCAAGCACACCGAAAGCCACCCTACATGCAAGGGGATTCCCACCAAATGTGGAACCGTGGTCTCCAAATCCAAGCGCACCCGCCACATCACCCTTAGCAAGGGTTGCCCCCATCGGAAAGCCAGAAGCAATGCCTTTGGCAAGTGTGATTATATCGGGCTCAATACTATAGTGCTCATAGGCAAATAGCTTCCCTGTCCTTCCAATGCCTGTTTGAATCTCATCGGCTATGAAAAGCATTCCATTATCCTTGCAATAATCGTAAACACTTTTAATAAACTCCCTATCGGCAACATTTATGCCGCCCTCACCCTGAACAAACTCAACAAATACAGCAACAGTTTTCTCATCCACCTTTGATTTAAAATCGCTAAAATCGTTGAAATTCACATATTCAAACCCATCAGGAAAGGGTTCAAACCCTTTTTGATATTTCTTTTGCCCTGTAAGTGCCAGTGTGGCAATGGTTCTTCCATGGAACGAGTTGTTAAAGCTCAAAATCTTAAACCTTTCTGGATTGCCCCACTTTCTCACAATTTTTATAGCTGTTTCATTGGCTTCAGCGCCACTGTTTGAGAAAAACACCTTATCGCAACAAGAGTTCTCCACCAAAAGTTGGGCAAGCTCGGCTTGCTCTTTTATATAATAAAGGTTCGACACATGAATAAGCTTTTCTGCCTGCTCTTGCAAAGCTTGAACAACAACCTCGTGGCTATGCCCAAGTGTGTTCACAGCTATACCCGCAAGAAAATCGAGATACTGCTT
>WFQQ01000048.1 GCA_015486965.1 Desulfurellaceae bacterium | reverse complement strand
ATAAGTATCAGCCTTCTCAAAACGAATACTCCACTCCCACCCATACCGTTCTGTCTATGGGCTGGACATGATTTAGTGTGCTCACCTTGCCCGTCAGGGGATTAACAGCTATGTATGTTGTTGTTACTCCCCTGTTGAGTAGATTGATACCTTTGAGATAGATGGTCAACCTATCTTTTGGGTTGTATGTTATGGTGGAGCATAGATTGAAAGATGGTCTGTTGTCATTGAATATACCTCTGTATGAGAGACTGTTGAAGAGGGAGAAGTTGCCAAATCTGTTAAAGAGAGAGATGTAGCCGCCGAAGAAATTAAAGTTTTTAGTTTTTAAATTTTTACTCAAAAAGTTCGTAAGTCTTGTTGACACATAAGGCATATGGTTTGCCCTAACATACCAACCGTTAACCTCTACTTTGTTGAATGAATTAAAGTTGTGTTGATATCTAAAGGATAACCCCGAAAAGCTCATTGTGTGGCTATAGTTATTATAGGAACTTCCGTCAAAGTATATGAAGTTTCTGTTAAAGTTTTCAACAAATAAAAGCGAATATTTAGAACTGTTTTTCTTATAATCAAGCTCTATTGAGGCACCTGAGGATTGGGAAGGGGATACCCTTCTTTTGCCCAAATAAGCCTGTCTAAACAAAACATAAGACGATATTGGATTGGTTTTATATTCAAGGAATGTCTTAAAGGTTATTTTGTCGTTATTGAATATATAGCCCGTTTTTGCTCCAAATAGGGAATAGTTTCTTATCCCGCCGTTAAGTAGATGCTTTTCTGTCTTGAAAGAAACCATGATAATATTTTTAGGGTTAATTATGTATTTGTTTTCTGCGTATAGGTCATAAATATACTCTTTTTCGTAGGAAGGCAGCTCAAAATCAACGGAGCCAAACCCCCGAATATAGGTCTTGTACCTCTCAAAATTAAAGTGCTTGTATCTGCCAAACACACCTAATAAAAGCTCATTTCTTCCTAATTTCAAACTTTTCTCAATGTTAGCATCAACAAGCTTTTCCCTGAGCTTCAAATAGAAGTTATCGTAAACCAAATATAGGGGTGGAATTTTGATAATTCCCATAGGACCATCAGACTTCTGCTCTCCCCTTGTCAGATATGTTGAATAACTTAAACTGGCTTTCCACGACTTATCGTCAGACCAGTAATCAAGCGAGCCTGAAAGATACCTGAATTTGGAGTTTGCTCTCCTTGTTGTTATATCCCAGCTTCTTCCTATAAAATTATCAATATCTGTCCATAATCCCTCTCCCGACAGTCTAATATTCCCTGTATCAAGCTCTCCATAGAAATTGTAGTAGTTTAGGTTTCGAGAAAGATCGTAAACCCTTTCATCCACTCTATGGTGAACTTTTTTTCTGAATAGAAACTTACGATTGAAATATAGGAAGTATGAGAGCCCCTCATCGCCTTTACCTGTGTATATATACTCACTGTTTGTGTGGTATGTTCCATAGTATGAGCCAAGTAGTGTTGTGTTCTCTCTGTATCCCTTTTTTGTGTAAAGCTTTATAACATACAGCGAGGAGTGGGTGCCTACATTGTATGATGGAACACCTATGTAAACATCTATATGATCGATAAAATCAAGGTCAATCCTCGAAACTATCTGAAACCCGTTTCCAAAAAACGGAGATATAATTTCTCTATCGTTTATATAAATAATTAAAGGATTAAATGTACCATACTGGAAAGGTGTATATGTTATACTGCTTAAGTTGGTCTCATCCTCATAGTATCTCATAAAGGGGAGATAGCTAATAAGCTCTGAGAGTGTTTTTATCTTCATCCTGTCTAAATCCGCCCTTGTGAAGACAATTAGATTGCCAGCGGCCTCCCTCTTAGTCTTCTGGGATAGATCACCAAGCTGGGTGTACTCGCCAAGTAAAGCCTGCATATTGCTGGCAAATGACACATCTGCAAAAAACACAGAGAACAGCACAAAAATAGCCATGGCAATCTTACACTTAACGCTCATTGTTCCCCCACTTGGCATAAAATTTATATCGTAAATTTACTAAAAAAGAACATGCATGTGCAAGAAAAACTTACTAATCACACCGATTTATGCTTAACAGATTCCAAAAACTGCTTAAACTTGCCACTCTCGAGCTTTTTTATAGCCTCTGTTCCAATAACAACGCCGTCTGCATACTCACAAGCCTTTTTAATATCGTCTCTCGTTTTTATGCCGAAACCAACGATGACATCCTGTTCACTCAAACCCAGTCTTTTTAACCTCTCAATGGCATCACTGTCAAGCTCGAATTTTCCGCCTGTTGTCCCCCTTATGGAAATGAAGTATATAAAATCATTGGCAGAAGACTTTATTTTCTCAAGTGTTTCAAAATCCGTTTCAGGCGTTACAAAGTGAACGAAACCAATATCGTATTTCTTTAAAATATCCTTAAACCTCTTTGACTCCCTGAAAGGCACATCGGCAAGTATAACCCCATCTATAAACGAAAATCTCTTTGCAAAATTTTCAATCCCATTCGCATAAACTATATTTGCATAGGTCATAACATAAAGCTTTCGGCTAAAAATCTCTCTTGCGCTTTTCAGTGCATCATAAAAATCATCCATACTTT
>WFQQ01000047.1 GCA_015486965.1 Desulfurellaceae bacterium | reverse complement strand
GCCTCAGCCATACGCTCTTTTTTGAGGCAAGACCCCGATGTTATGCTTGTGGGTGAGATCAGGGATGAGGAGACAGCGACACTTGCCATAAGGGCAGCGTTAACGGGTCATCTTGTTCTTTCGACTTTGCACACAAACGATGCGATTAGTGCTATATCGAGGCTCAAGGATTTGGGAATAAACGACTTTCTATTGTCTTCATCTTTAACTGCGGTTATTGCACAACGATTGGTAAGAAAATTGTGTCCTCACTGTAAGAGAGCTGTAGAACCCGATGATTATGTTAAAAAACAGCTTTTGTCCGATAGTATAGATAGGGTGTATGAGCATGTTGGGTGTGAGGTGTGCAACTATACAGGTTATATCGGCAGGATAGCGGCGGCTGAGATATTTTTGGTTGATGAGAAGGTTAAAGAGATGATCGCTGAGGGTGTTGCCATTTCTCAAATTAGGAAGTATCTTTTAGATGAGGGAATGGGAACAATGAGGGAGCAAGCTATGGAGCTTGTTAAGCAGGGTTTAACAGATATTAAAGAGGTAGAGAGGGTGTTTGGAATCTGATGCCGTTTTTTGTCTATTCATTTTTAACGGATAGTGGAGAGATAGTTAAAGATATGGGTAACTACCCATCCATAGATGAGCTTTACGAAGATTTATCGAGGCTGGGTGGTGAGTTGTATAGGGTTGTTGCACTTCCAGAGTTCATTGAGCCTATCTATAAGGGAATAGTTGTAGGAAAACCCAGACTAAAGGATATTGCCGAGTTTGTACGCAATGTTGCAACCTATCTGGAGAGTGGAGTTTCCGTTCAGGAGGCTTTGGAGGATCTATCTGAAACAGCCGATTCTAAGGCAATCAGGTATGCGTCTCAAAAGATTTTAAAGACACTGGCTGAGGGTTATACATTTTCAGAGGCACTGGATAAGGTAGGCTTCTTCCCGAATATTGTAGTCTCAATGGCAAAAATCGGAGAGGCGAGTGGAAACATGGATGCAACGCTCAAAGATGCTGCAGATTACCTTGACCGAGTAATTTCAATCAGGTCGGCAGCCAAAAGGGCAATGGTCTATCCAATCTTTAGTTTGCTCGCTATTTTAGGAGCTTTTGCTTTCTGGACTGTCTATGTTTTGCCAAAGCTAACGGATTTATTTACATCTCAAGGCATGCAGTTGCCACTTGCGACAAGAATGCTCATAAGTATAAGCAATTTCATGCAGAATTATTGGTATGCGTTGTTTATCTTTTTAATAGCTATAGTTTTGTCCTTTCCATTTTTCATGAGGTTAAAAAAATTTAGATACTATGTGCACGAGTTTTTGTGGAAGGCTCCAATTGTCGGTTTGATTGTGAGAAACTCACAAGTTGCTTTTTACTTTCAATATTTGGCTCTTTTGACATCGAGTGGGGTTACTATAACTGAATCGTTGGAGACAATGGAGAATGCAGTAACAAACGATTACTTTTTAAAGGCGATAGGAGGTATGAATGAGAAGCTGAGAGCGGGAAGAAGCCTATCTGAGGTTATTAAGAAGGCAAACATCTTTGACCGCATAGTGGTCAGGATGATTGCTGTGGGAGAGGTTACAGGAAACATGGATGAGCAGATGAGAAGATTGTCAGATATGTACTTTGAGAAGGTTCAGAATTTGGTGGAGGTGATAGGCAAGCTGATTGAACCGGTGATTTTGGGGTTTATAGGGGTTATCTTTATATTCTTTGTATTGGCTTTGATCCAGCCGATTTACAATATGATAGGAAACATAGGAAGATATTAAGTTGAGGAGGTTTAGAAATGTTAGGTGATGTAGATGTAAAGGGGAAAGGCGGATTTACACTGATTGAGCTTGCTATTGTGTTAATCATCATCGGTTTGATTTTGGGAGCTGTGTTAAAAGGAAGGGATTTGATTGAAAGTGCTAAAATTAAAAAAGCTTACACCCATTTTGTTCGAGGATGGGAACTTGCAGTGTTGAACTATCAGGATAGAACAGGACAACTTTTGGGAGATGGTATAGCAAATGGAGGCACAGCAGCAGCTCCAGATGGGAATTTTGATAATGTTAATCTGGCAGGGAATACCAATATAATTGATCGTTTAAAGGCTGTTGGCTTAGTCCCTCCGACTACAAACACCGGGGATCCGGGTACTTATTCTATTAGTGGAAAATATTATACTGGAACAATGCATGCATATCTTTACCACATACATAGTAATGAAGACAACACTTACTATAACGCACTTTACATTCTTCATGTTCCAACAGATGTTGCGATTGCATTGGATACAATTATTGATGGTTCTGACAATGCGAGTGCCGGTTTGTTTAGAATGAATCCAGATGATCAAAATTGGCCAGATGCATCGTCTACAACTCAAGTCAATGCCTTCTATATAATTAAATAAATGAAACAAAAACTCTCTTTCTTCGGCTTCGAGGATGAGCCGTTCAGACTCACCCCCGATGCCGATTTTTATTATCCATCATCAACCCATGAGAAGACCATAAAATTGCTTAACTACTTTTTAGAGGATGGCGATGGTTTTGCCATGCTCATAGGTGCACCGGGCACGGGCAAAACCACACTTTTGAGAAAGTTCCTCGAGGGGATACCTGAAAACTGGGAATTTGCCTTAATTGTTACATCTATGCTTTCTCCTTCGGAATTGATGAAGCTTATTCTTACTGATTTAGGGGTAAATGGCGTTTCTCAGGATTTAGCAGAGAATTTGAGAATTTTTCAGGATTACATAATAGAGCTTGCCAAAAATGAAAAAAAGTTGCTTTTAATCATAGATGAGGCACAGAGTTTGCCTGTTGAGTCGTTGGAGCAGATAAGGTTGCTCTCCAATATTGAGTTTAAAGATAAAAAGCCCCTGCAGATAATTCTCTCTGGTCAGCCAGAACTTGAGAAGATGGTCGAAAGCCAGATAACGCAGTTGAACCACAGGATAACAGTCAGGTGTTATCTTGACCACCTGAGCAGGAAGGAAACGGAAGAGTACATTAAGTTCAGGATGGCGAAGGCAAACGGTCATGTCAATATTGAGAAGAGAGCGCTGGATAGGCTTTACAAGATTACAAAGGGGATCCCGAGGCTCATAAACAGCGTAATGAAAAGGGCGCTAGTGATGGCTTATTCAGACACAAGGAAGTCGATAATTAAAAAGGACATAGATGAGGCTGCTGCATCCCTTGGATTGAAGAAAGATAACAAGTTTTTGCTTTTTTTAGGTTTGGGTATTGCTTTTGCTATAATAGTTTTGGTGGTTCTTGTGTATGTTTTGAAGGTGAAAGTTTGAAGGCATGAGGGTAAGAGAAAAAGGGTTTACCTTAATTGAGGTTGCCATAGTTCTTGTTATATTGGGCTTAATTATTGGCCTCGGTGTTCCAATGCTTAGAACACTAATTGAGCAGAACAAGTTAACCGAGGATAGAACAGCTGTTAAAGAGGCGAGACAGGCGCTAATCGGGTATGCCTATGCCCATGGAGGCTTCCCCTCTGTTTATGTTAAAGGTGGTTTAAAATTGCTCCCTTATTTTAAGCTTGGTGTCAGTGGCAAAGACGCAAACGGTGATTTTCTTGTTTACGATGTTAATCCCTCACTTACAGAGAGTGCCACGGGCGGTAGTATTCAGACATTCTGTCAGAATGTGGCATTGGAGATGTCAAAAAATGACTACCCTCAAATACAGTACTCCGATGGTTCAAAAACACCTGTGGCTTTTGTTGTGGTGAGCAAGAGCATAAATTACAGGCTTGATGATTTGAATGCTAATGCGGCGAAAGCAGGCAATACACAGGCTGTTTTTGATGCGCCAGATCACCCATACAGTAAGGATTACGATGATATTGTTGCCGTTGAGACACTTGCAGACTTAAATAGATGGTGTCAGGCAAGTGGAAGCCAGAGCGGTGCTGGTGGAGGTTCTTCGGGGGGAGGTGGCAATAACTCACCAAAAGCCGTTTTAGCCACCACTGTTGCTCAGATTCTCAACAAATTTGGTAATACACCTCCAACAGCTGATGAGCTAAACTCCATTTTGCCTCCAGGTGCCACATATAGATATTCAAGTCATGGTAGAAAGCTGAGGATATATTACAATGGAAGCAAAGCTACAATTCAGTGGAATAGGGCAAAAGATAGGATTAGAAAGATTACAATAAAATGAGAAAAAGAAAGATTGCTTTTGTAATTTTTGCGAGTGTATTGATATTTGTAAGTTTGGTTGCTGTGTGGAGCGTAAATGAGAATATAAGAGAGAAGAAATCTGAATTAGCCAAGCTTGATGGCGAGATTTCCATAGCGAGACAGAACTATAGACAACTTATAAACTACCTTAAATTTAAAAAGAGGTTTGGTGGTGGAGTTCCTGGAATAAGGATTCAACCTGTTAATATAACGGCAAATTTTTCATCTCTATCTCAGGCTAAGAAGATAAACAGCATAGTAGATTCTACATATTTAGGAGGAGGCTATTTCTTTTTAGAAAAATTAAGCATTGAAAGAGAAGAAAATGAGAACAAGAAACCGTGCTCACTTGTATTTACACTAAAAGGTAAGAAAGTTGTTATGTTTGTGAGGTAGAATGAAGCACTACTTTGTGTTTATTCTCGTTATTGTGGTACTTGTTGCTGCCGATATGGTGGATGGCAAACTTGTCAAGAGAGTAAGTATTCCCCATGTGAAAAGACTGAATCTTCCATTTTTTGCAGAAAGCAAACACTTTGAGTTGAGTAATATTAATCCAACTGCTTTTATACCTTCTTCTTGCCAGATTGTTGCTCAAAAGGAAGAGAGTGAGAAGGTTAAGCATATAAATTTGACCTTGAATATGGTATATTATTCAAACGGTAGAGCAGTATGCAACATAAATGGCAAAACCCTTTCTGTCGGTGGTGGGTTTGATGGTGTTAGGGTGATAAAAATAGAGAAAAACAGGGTGCTTGTGAGCGTGAATGGAAAATTAAAATGGTTGGGTGTAGGTGTTTATGCAACTCAAAAGGATTAGTTATCTATTAGTTTTTGTTATTTTAGTTTCTGTTTTTGGTTGTACGCCAAATATAAAAAATCCCAAAACGGTTGAGAGGATAATGAAGCCTATAAACAATAAGGCTTTGGAGAAAAAGCCACCCATAAAATTTGAATTGAAACCCATAAAGAAAAAATTAACACTGCTAGACCTCGAGCATGTAACTATTTTTGCAAAAAATATCTCATATAAAGATGCAATAATTGAGATTCTAAAACCCCGCGGATTGAATGTTGCATTTGATAGCAGTCTGGACAGCTATGTTAAAAATCCAAATATAGACATTGCTTTGAACAATGTTAGCTTGAGGCAGGCGTTGAACACTATTACGAGGATTGTGGGTGTGGCATGGCAGGATAGGGACAACACAATTTGGATAACCCCGTTTGAGACCAAAATTTATAATCTGGGACTTTTAAGTATAGTGAGGCAGTCATCCACTTCTCTGGGTGGTGATGTGCTGGGGCAGGCAACAAATGGGGATACGGATACCACAGCTCCTCTGACAGGTGCTTTTAATGTAAAATCTAAGAGCAACTCCAAAAAGGGAGATATATACAAAATTATCCAGACAAATGTTAAATCGATGCTTTCAAAGGCGGGTAGTTTTACGCTTGACCCCGCCAGTGGGGTTCTGGTTGTGAAAGATAGGCCAGAGAATATTTCACTGATAGACAGATATATACATGCACTTTTGAGAAGCTTGAACAGACAGGTTATGATAGAGGCAAAAATTATAGAGGTGGAGCTTAACAGCGATTGGAAGACAGGAATAGATTGGAGTGCAATGATAAGATACCCATACATCAATCAGGTTGTAAATGTTGGGCAGCAGACGATTCATTTTACGGGGAGCGAAAGCCCCAATTTTAACTTCTCCATAAACAGGATTCTTCTTACGAATAATGCGCAGATTACTTTAAACGGTGTAATTCAGGCACTATCCATGTTTGGCAATGTTAATCTAATAGCAGAGCCCCATTTAAGAGTGATGAACGACCAGCCTGCCATACTCTCAGTTGGTAGGTCTATAAGCTTTATCAAGAGCATAGAGGTTGAGGAGGAAACCACAGGTAGCACAACCACGCAAACCCCAACTGTTGAAATCTCATCAGTCTTTGATGGAATAGTGTTTGGAATTACGCCTTTTATTAGGAATGACGGAACCATTCTTTTGAGGATTGTTCCGATACAGAGCAAATTGGTTGCACTTGTTGACCGAAATATCAGTGGAAATTATTATACATTGCCTCAGGTGGATTTGAGAGAGACAAGCACCGTTGTTTCGGCAAGGGATGGAGATGTCATTGTGCTTGGTGGCTTGATATCGAGGGAGGCTCAAAAAAATTACTCTGGAGTTCCTCTGCTCTCAAGGATTCCTGTACTGGGTGCCCTTTTTAAACAGAGGCAGTTTACTCACAAGAATGTTGAGCTTGTAATCCTTCTCAGACCGATAATCATACAGGGCTGATGAGTAAATTATACGAGGCTATTAAGAAGATAGAGGAAAAAGAAAAGATAAAGGCTGAGCTTCCAGATTTTGTCCAAAGGGAAAGAAAACCACCGTATCTTTTAGTGATAGTCTCTACGCTTTTCGTTGCTTTGGTTGTTTTCTCTGGACTCTACTTTACAAATAGATTGGAAAACATAAGGAAAAGTAGTTCCTTGAAGAGAGAACGTCTTGGGGTTGTTAAAAAAGAGAGATTAACAGAGAAGGGCAGAGTAGAGAAAAAGGCTTTTTTAGAAAAGAGTGGTGTAAAAGTTAAAAATGAAGTGCCAGTCAAGGAGCTTGTAGCTAAAAGAGAAACTAAAGTTGTTAGTGCAGTTAAAGAGGGAACAAGAAAAAGTGAAAGTAAAGATGTAAAATTCAAGAGTCAGAAAAGGGCAAGAAATAGTAAAACAGGAACTGTAAATAAGAGGAGTGTAGTTGTAAAAAATAGGGGTAAAGAAATTACAAATGTCGAGCGCCCAGAAAATAACTTTTCTATGGAGAAGGTGAGCCAAGACCAGACTGCTGTATTGCTTAAAAAAGCGAATTCTGGAGATTTTTTTGAGTCAGTTAAAGCTTATAAGGAGTTAATTAAACTCTATCCCAATAATATTTCACTTTACAATAACCTTGCTGTTCTTTTCATGGATAAAGGATTGTACTGGAAGGCTATTGAGGTTTTAAAAAAGGGTTTGAGCGTGAAAGACGACTCCACTTTAAGGCTCAACCTTGCTATTTGTTATATAAAACTTGGAAAGATTAAGAGGGCTAAAAGAATAGTTAATACAATTCCTTTAACTTCTAAAGATAGCAAGGAGATTGAAAAGCTCAAGCGTTACCTTTCCAATTTAAAATAACTCAGTAATATAACTTCTTTTATTATCTTGACATATTAGCAATTCGGATTATTTGCTAATACAGAACCTACCCATTTTTTAGAGACTTTTATAACTTATAACTTTAAAAACTAAAAATCTTACCTGGAGGTGGCAAAATGAAGGATAAAATTAGAATCGGTATTGTTGGAGTTGGAAACTGTGCAAGTGCATTGGTTCAAGGAATAAATTACTACAGAGATAAAGACCCAAAGGATGTAATTGGGCTGATGCACTACGACCTTGGTGGTTATACACCCGGTGATATTGAGGTTGTCTGTGTCTATGATATCGACAAGAGAAAGGTTGGCAAAGATGTAGCAGATGCCATATTTGAAAAGCCCAACTGCACGACTGTGTTCTGTAAGGATGTAAAGAAAACGGGAGCAATAGTAAAAATGGGTAGGGTTCTCGATGGTGTAAGCGAACACATGAAGGAGTATGATGAAGACCACACATTTGTCGTGGCTGACGAAAGGGAGCCTACGAAGGAGGAGGTTGTTAAACACCTAAAAGAGACGGGATGCGAGGTTTTGATAAACTACCTGCCTGTGGGTAGTGAGGAGGCGACCAAGTTCTATGCTGAGTGTGCTTTAGAGGCTGGTGTGGCATTTTTCAATGCGATACCTGTGTTTATAGCATCCAATGAACTTTGGGCTAAAAGGTTTGAGAAGGCTGGCATTCCTATAATAGGCGATGATATTAAATCGCAGGTAGGTGCAACCATTACACATAGAGTGCTTGTTGACTTGTTCAAAAGAAGGGGTGTTAAACTTGAGAGAACATACCAGCTTAACACGGGTGGAAACACAGACTTTCTTAACATGCTGAACCGTGCAAGGCTTAAATCCAAAAAAATCTCCAAAACAGAGGCCGTTCAGGCAGTGGCGGCAGAGAGACTTGATGATGAAAACATACATGTGGGTCCAAGTGATTATGTGGCGTGGCAGAAGGACAACAAGATTTGCTTCATAAGGATGGATGGTAAACTGTTTGGCGATGTGCCCATGAACCTTGAGTTGAGGCTCTCTGTTGAAGATTCGCCCAACTCTGCGGGCGTTGTTATAGATGGCATAAGGTGTCTGAAACTCGCATTGAACAGGGGTCTTGCAGGTGTTCTTGAGGCGCCAAGTGCTTACTTCTGCAAACACCCGATAAAACAGTTCACAGATGACGAAGCTTATGAACTTGTTGAGGAGTTCATTAAAGGCAACATAGGAGCAAAGGTTTATGAAGTGCCTCATTATAGCAGCAGGCAGGGGAAGCAGGCTAAAGCACAATAAGCCAAAGCCTCTTGTAAAGCTGTTAGGCGTCCCTCTGATAGAAAGGGTCATCCGCACGGCAATTGAAGCTGGTGCGGATGACTTTTTTGTTGTTGTTGGTTATAGAGCAGAAGAGATAGAAAACTTTTTAAAAGAGCTTTCCAGAAAGCTTTCTGTTCCTATAAAGTCAATAAGAAATGAAAGGTGGAGCGAACTTGAGAATGGCTACTCTGTATATTTAGCCAAAGATTATATCAATGAACCTTTCTTGCTTTCGATGTGTGATCATATTGTTGATGCAGAAATATTAAAGAAGTTAACCCAATGTAGAGTTGAAGATGGTAGTGTTTACCTCGCAGCAGATGTTAGAAAAGGTTTTGAGTTTGTAGATATAGACGATGTAACAAAAGTGAAGTTAGATGGTGATGTTATAGTTGATATTGGAAAAGCTCTAAAGGAGTATGATGCTTACGATATGGGTGTTTTCTATTGCTCTACAGCAATTTTCGATGCACTTGGGGAGGCAATAAGAGAGGGAAACTCTTCCTTATCTTCGGCTATTAAGATACTCGGCAAGGAGAAGAGAGCCAGGGTTTGCCCTATTGATAAGGGTTTCTGGATAGATGTTGACACGGAAGAAGCATACAAAAAAGCTGAAAGGCATCTGTTGGAAACACTTAAAAAAAAGACCGATGGCCCCATTTCTCGCTATGTAAACAGACCCGTTTCCACATTTCTAAGCAGGTTTCTTGTGAGGTTTAACATCACACCCAATCAGATAACGGTTTTTTCTTTCATTATCTCTCTTGTTGCAGCTTTTCTAATCTCACAAAAGAGCTATTTGAGTCTTGCTATAGGTGGAATTTTAGCCCAGCTCTCCTCAATTGTAGATGGCTGTGATGGAGAGGTGGCACGACTTAAATTTCTCTCTTCAGATTATGGGGCATGGCTTGATAGGGTTTTGGATAGATATTCAGATGGTTTGATTATACTTGCCCTAACCGTTCATGTTTTGCATTACAACTTCTCTTTGACTGTTGTTGTGGTCGGTTTTCTGGCACTTTTAGGTTCTTTTTTGGTCAGCTATACGGCTATATGGTACGACGAACTCATAAAGAGAAAAAATCTAAAGGTTTTTAGGATAGGAAGGGACTTAAGGATTTTTTTAATATTTCTTGCCTGCCTCTTTAACATCCCCCTTTTAATCCTCATTTTTATAGCCATTATAATGAATCTTGAGGCTTTAAGAAGAATAATAGTAGTTTATTAAATATTGACATCCCCATTTAATTAATTATACAATCGAGTGAAAATAAAAATAAATCTGGTATTTTAGGAGGTATGCCATGGTTGATAAAATTAGTGTAATAGGGGCAGGTATGGTTGGTGGAACGACCATGCAAAGGCTTGCCGAGAAGGAGCTTGCAAAAACAGTTGTTGTGGTTGACATTGTTGAGGGTTTGCCACAGGGTAAAGCTCTGGATGAGATGGAAGCAGCACCGATTGAGGGCTTTGATACGGAAATTATAGGAACAAATGACTACAAGGATATCGAAAACTCAGATATTGTTATCATAACTTCTGGAATGCCAAGAAAACCGGGTATGAGCAGGGATGACCTACTTGAGAAGAATGTTAAAATTATGAAAGATGTTGCAGCTCAGGTTGCCAAATACTCTCCTGATGCCATTATAATCGTTGTTGCAAACCCACTTGATGCTATGGTTTATACCGCAAAGAAGATTGGCGGATTCCCGGATGACAAGATTATGGGACAGGCTGGATGTTTGGACTCCACAAGGTTTGCAAGGTTTATAGCCTGGGAGGCAAAATGCTCTGTTAAGGCAGTCCAGGCAATTACATTGGGCGGACACGGAGACGATATGGTTCCTCTGACAAGCTATTCAACAGTTAGAGGTGTGCCTATAACAAAGATATTCGACAAGGAAACTGTTGAGAGACTGGTTGAGAGAACAAGGAAGGGCGGTGGAGAGATAGTATCACTGTTAAAGACCGGTTCTGCATTTTATGCAACAGCTTCTGCTATTGTTCAGATGGTTGAGGCGATTGTTAAAGATACGCATGACATATTGCCTTGTGCTGTCAAGACACAGGGTAAGTACGGTCTTGACCCAGACCTATTTGTTGGATTACCAGCAAAATTGGGAAGGAAGGGAGTTGAGGAGGTCATAGAGTTTGAGTTGACAGAGGAAGAGTTGAACGCTTTGAAGGCATCAGCAGACCATGTAAGACAGTTGTGCAATAGGATCGAAGAGTTGAAACTGTTATAAAAAAATAGACAAAGGGAGCCAAAATGGCACAGGTAAGAGATGTAGGTGTTAAGGATGTGGAAGAGGCTATATACAAGCTTGCCCTTGATGCGGCATACCATATTCCAGAGGATGTTTTAGAGGCGGAGAAAAAGGCTTACGAGAGGGAAAAGTCCCCCGTGGCAAAAAAGGTGCTTGAGACCATTTTTAAAAACATAGAAGTTTCTGCTCAGGGAGAGTTTCCCCTCTGTCAGGATACAGGATTGGCCGTTATATTCTTAGAGGTGGGACAGGATGTGCACTTTACAGACGGATATCTTGTGGATGCTATAAACAGAGGGGTTGAGAGGGCTTACAAGGACGGTTATTTGAGGAAATCAACCTGCCATCCTTTGACGAGGGAGAACTATGGAAACAATCTTCCTGCTATTGTTCACACATTTGTTGTGCCCGGTGATAAGGTTAAGATAATTTTTGATGCAAAGGGTGGCGGAAGTGAATCCATGAGCAAGGTACAGATGATGAAGCCAGCCGATGGCAGGGATGGGATTGTTAAAACAGTGGTAGATTGGGTAATACAGGCAGGTCCAAACCCATGTCCACCTGTTATTGTGGGTGTGGGAATAGGGGGAGATTTTGAGCGTGCAGCGGTTATGGCGAAACATGCAACCTTGAGAAAGGTTGGAGAGCCAAGCCCCGATCCGGTTTTAGCCGATATGGAGAGGGAGATATACGAAAAGGTTAACAATTCTGGTGTTGGTCCGGCGGGCTTGGGTGGATTGACAACCTGTTTGGGTGTCCATATTGAAATGGAACCTTGCCACATTGCTACGCTGCCCCTTGGAATAAACATTGCCTGCCATGTTAACAGGCATAAAGAAATTGTGCTTTAAAGGAGTAAGGTATGGCTGAGTATAAGTTGACTACTCCCCTTACGGACGATGACATAATAAAGCTTAAAGCTGGAGATATGGTTTATCTCTCTGGCGTTGTTTATACAGCCCGTGATGCGGCTCACATGAGAATGATTAAGGCTTTAGATGAAGGCAAAGAGCTACCCTTTGATATAAAGGGTCAGGTGATATACTATGTGGGTCCGTCTCCTGCCCGTCCAGGAAGACCAATTGGCTCAGCAGGGCCTACCACAGCTTACAGAATGAATCCGTTTGCACCCCGATTGATTGCCCTGGGGCAGAAGGGCATGATTGGAAAGGGAAAGATGAGTGATGAGGTAAAACAGGCTTGCATGAAGTATAAGGCTTGCTATTTTGCCTCAATCGGTGGTGCGGCTGCTGTTGTGGGTAGCGCTGTTAAAGAGGCAGAGATTATTGCATATCCAGAGCTTGGACCTGAGGCGGTGAGAAGACTTGTTGTTGAAGATATGCCTCTTTTTGTGTGCTACGATTCTTACGGAAACGATTTATATGAGATGGCAAAGAAGGAGTGGGCTGGAAAGTTTACTACAACGGCTTAAAAAATGGGCGGCTTAAAGCCGCTCCTTATTAATTGTTTAGACCTTGACAAATAATTAGTTTTGTGCTATTTGAAAAGAAAAAATTTTTAAGAAAGGAGGTCAGAGGCTACACACAAAGATTGGGGTGTAGCCGAGAGAGGCGATGGATTGGTATAGAGGTCGTCCGCATCATATTCAGTATAAGTGGCATGAAGGTTTTGTAGCCTGGCTGCTCCACAGAATCACAGGGTTGCTGTTGATTCTGTATCTCTTCCTGCACGAGTGGGTGATTGCAACGCTGCAGAACCCTACATCATTTACAAAGGCTATGGCAACGCTTGAGAATCCTTTATTCAAACTGTTGGAGATTGGTTTGTGGTTAGTTGCATCTTACCACGCTATTAACGGTTTAAGGGTGGTTTTGGTTAACTTTGCTGGAGCTGCAGAGAGAGACAACTACCAAGGGAATGTTTGGATCTTCTGGGTGATATTTGCCATCGTGTTTGTAGCAGGTGCAATCCCGATGCTTCTGCATCTTTAAAAATGAGGAGGTATGATTTGCCATGATGTACATGAGAGGATTTATTGATAGATACCAGGGCAGCGGAAAGGCTGGTGATTTGAGCTGGCTTTTACAAAGGGTTTCTGGTGTAGCTCTTCTGTTTTTGCTTTTGGGCCACTTCTTTATTGAGCACTTTGCGGGTGTTCCTGTTGACTATCAGCATGTGGCAGCAAGGCTGGCTGATCCTTTGTGGAAGGCATTTGACTTGACATTTGTTGTTTTTGCTCTGTTCCATGGAATTAATGGAATCTTCATGAATATTGAAGATTATCTACACTCCGGCTGGAGGGTGTTCTGGAAAGGTTTCTTCTGGGTAGCTGGAGTTTTATACTTGGTGCTTGCATTTATAACGATACTACCCTTTAAAGGATAAATTAAGGAGGTTTTAAGCAATGGCTAATATTCCGTATAGATGGGAAGTAAGCGATGTCGTTATAGTTGGTGCTGGTGGCGCAGGTTTAGCTGCCGCAGTTCAGACAGGATTGGCGAAACTGAGAACAGCTGTCATAACAGAGGTCTTTCCAACAAGGTCCCACACAGTATCAGCTCAGGGTGGCATTGCGGCAGCTATAGCCAATATGGATGAGGATTATTGGATCTGGCACATGTATGATACCGTCAAGGGTTCTGACTATTTAGGGGATCAGGATGCAATCGAGGAGTTTGTTAAAAATGCTCCACAGGCTATATATGAGATTGAGCATTGGGGTGTTCCATTCACAAGAAATGAAAATGGAACGATTTACCAGAGGGCTTTCGGTGGACAGACAAGGAACTTTGGTGAGTCCATAGCACACAGGAGTTGCGCAATAGCAGATAGGTCTGGACACGCACTGCTACATGCTCTCTTTGAGAGAACCTTGAGACCAGATATTGCGCCCTATATAAGTTACTATGTTGAATACCTTGCACTTGAGCTTCTGAGAAACCCGGAGACAGGCAAGGTATTTGGTGTGGTGGCTTGGGATATGGTCAACGGTGGTTTGCATGTTTTCTTCGGAAAGGCTGTTATTTTTGCTACAGGCGGAAGCTTGAGGAACTTTAGGACAAATACCAATGCCCATATCAACACTGGTGATGGTTTATATATGGCTCTGAAGGCAGGTATCCCTGTAGAGGATGTTGAGTTTATACAGTTCCACCCGACAGGAATCTACGGTGTTGGAAACCTGATTACAGAGGGTGTACGCGGTGAAGGTGGCTATCTTTTGAACTCTGAAGGCGAAAGATTTATGAAGAGGTATGCACCCCATGTTCTCGACCTTGCCTCCCGTGATGTTGTTTCAAGGGCAATGGCTATGGAGGTTAGGGAAGGACGCGGTGTAGGACCTAAGAAGGATCACATCCTGTTGAAACTTGACCACTTAGGTGAAGATTTAATTAAATCAAAACTGATAGGTATATGGGAGCTTGCTTATAAGTTTGTAGGTGTTGACTGTACAAAAGAACCTATTCCTGTTGAACCTACTGCTCACTATCAGATGGCGGGTATTCCTACGAATGTTAAGAGTGAAGTTGTTATCTGGGATGGAGAGAAGGATGTTCCAGTGCCTGGATTTTACGCTGCAGGAGAGTGCTCTTGCCAATCTCTACACGGGGCAAACAGGCTCGGTACCAACTCTCTAATAGATCTTGTTGTTTCTGGTAAGCAGGCAGGTGAGAATGCGGCTAGATATATAATTGAGAACGATGTACCATCACCCTTACCACCCGATGATTTCTGGGCTGAGAAATACGGAAATAAGACTTATGAGAAAATAAAAGAGTTAATGGATGGTCCTGCTGGTAATTATAAATACAAAGATATTTTCTACCCATTGAGGGATTCAATGCAGGAGAATATGTCGGTCTTTAGAATTGAAGAAGGAATGAAGAAGGAGCTACAGATACTTGATGAACTGGATGAGAAGTTTAAACAGATGGGTCTTGCAGACAAGAGCTTACACTTCAATAGTGAGTTAGTTGAGTACTTTGAGTTGAGGTCGTTGTTAACCATTTCAAGAATCGAAACAATGGCTGCCTTGAACAGGACAGAGAGTAGAGGCGGGCATTACAGGGAGGATTATCCAGAGAGGGATGATAAGAACTGGTTGAAACATACACTTGTTTATATGGATGAAGATGGTAAGATAAGGTTTGATTATAAACCCGTTAGAATGAAAGGAAGAACAGCTCCGACATTCCCACCCAAAAAGAGGGTTTACTAAAAGTAAGGAGGGATGAATAATGGCGTTAAATGTTGGAGATAAAGTAATATTTAAGGTTTTCAGATATGACCCGGACAAAGACAAGGCTCCTTACTATAAAGATTATGAGGTTACTATTACAAGAAAAGGAATGATGGTTTTGGATGGTTTGAACCAGATTAAGTGGGAGCAAGATCCTTCACTTTCCTATAGAAGGAGCTGTCGTGAGGGTGTCTGTGGCTCTGATGGTTTGAATATTAACGGTATGAATACAGTTTCCTGTATGTCTCATATTGAGGATTACAATTCGGATGTTTTAGTTATTAAGCCACTACCCGGTTTCCCTATAGTTAAAGACTTGGTATGCGATTTTGATGACTTTTTCAATAAGTATTACGCCGTAAAACCGTACTTAATTGAGAAAACACCACCTCCAGCAAGGGAAAGGTTGCAGAGTGTTGAGGATAGGGCAAAGCTTGATGGTCTTTATGAGTGTATCCTGTGCGGTTGCTGTTCAAGCGCCTGTCCGTCCTACTGGGCAGATCCCGATTATTTGGGTCCATCAGCTTTGATAAATGCGGCGAGATTTGTGTTTGACACAAGGGATGAGGGTTCCGATGAGAGGCTGGATTTGGTAAACAATATACATGCCGTATGGAGATGCCATACGATTTTGAACTGTATCCACGCATGTCCAAAAGAGCTTAATCCAACGAAGGCAATTGGAATGCTCCAGAAAGAGATTTTGAAGAGAAAGTTCTAATAAACAGAAAACAGGTGGGCAGAAAGGGGCTTTTAAAGAGCCCCTTTTTTTATTTCTGCTACAGTCGATATTATCCTCCCATCCTTTATCAAGGTTTCCAGAGCATCGTTTGTCTCTACCTGCTTGATACTTTTAATTGGCTTTCCATTTTTATCAAGCGTAATTGAATAGCCCTTATCAAGAATGCTTAAAGGAGAGAGGTAGTTAATTTTTGAGCCAAGCATTTTAAGATTTGTTTCTTTCTGGCTCAAGATTGAGGCAATGGCAGATTGTAGCTTCTCTTTTAAATGGACGGTTCTCTGGGTTAATAGGTTGAGCTTAGAAGAGGGAGAGTTTCCAGCTATTTTTTCTCTGGAAACTTTTATTCTGTTGTCATAAACTCTCAACATTTCGTTTATGTTTGAGTTCATTCCATCTGATAGTTTGTCAATGTATATTATTTTATTATCCATCAGGTTTATAAGTCTCAAGTAGATATTTTTCGTGGAGTATAACTTTAGTTTCTGGATTTTGTTGTTTAATACTCTATTGATAGAGCGCTTCATATTTTCTTTGTAGAACTCTATCTGCTCAACCAGGTTTTCAAGGGAACTTGTCAATATCTCTGCAGCCGCTGACGGTGTCTCTGCTCTCCTATCTGCCACAAAATCGCACAGTGTTGTGTCTGTTTCATGCCCTATTGCGCTAATTGTGGGAAATTTTACATTAAAAAGGGCTTTTGCTATATCTGGGTCGTTGAATATCCACAGATCTTCATTTGAACCACCACCCCTTGCCAGGACAACTACATCTATCTTTTCTTCTATTGTGTTTGTCAGTTTTAAAGCCTCTATTATGCTCGCTTTGGCTGAATCCCCTTGAACTGTTATTGGGAGGATTAAAATTTCCATACCAAAGGAGCGCCTTTTAACTATGTTTATTATGTCTTTAACTGCTGCACCTGTTGGACTTGTTAGGAGCAGAATCTTTTGCGGGTAGGGTGGTATAAGCCTTTTTCTGTCGAAATAACCCTTGGCTTTAAACTCTTTTTTTAATCTTTCGAGGTCAAAAAACTTTTTTCCTATGCCAGCCTCCTGAATGTGCTCAACCTTTAGCCTGTATTCTCCCCCCTTTACATAAAGACCAATGGAACCGAAAGCTATTACTTCTATACCGTTTTTTAACTCTATTCCGATAGTTGGTATTTTGTTTTTAAATATCAGGCAGTGCAGGGTGGCATTTTTATCGACAAGGTCGAAGTAAAGATGACCGGTTGATGACATTCTCAGGGATGAAACTTCACCCTTTATCCACAAGCCGAAGAAGTTCCCCTCCAGAATGTCCCTTATTTGCTGTGTAATCTCGCTTACGGTGTATATTTTAATAGACATCTTTCCTTAGCTTTTTTAAAGACTCTTTGATTAAAAGTTCCAATGTAGGTGAGTTGTTGTTTTTGTATGTATCTAAAGCGGCTTTTTTTGCATCTTTCTCTTTAAAGCCCAGACTTTTCAATGTCTCTATTGTGTCAACAACAATTTGGGGTAAACTCTCCTGGGTTTTAGGGAGCTTTGAAGCCATCTCTACGATTATTGAGAGGGCTGTTTTTTTACCAACCCCGGGTATGCTCATTAGCGCTTCTTTGTTTTGCTCCTCAACAGCTTTGTAAAAATCGTCAACAGTGATGTTTGACAGTATCGATATGGCAGTTTGTGCTCCTATTTTTGATATTTTTCTTAGCTGGTTGAACAGGGTTTTTTCCTCTTCAGTGTAAAAGCCATAGAGTTTGATACTCTTTTCGCCTATAACAAGCTCAACAAAGAGTTTTACATATCCCTCTTCAGGGAGTTTTTCAATGGTTGACAGCGGCGTAACTACCTCAAACACCATGCCATTTACATCTATGGCTGCTTTTAGGCTATCCTTTTTAATGAGTTCGCCGTGCAGAGCGTAGAGCATTATTCAAAACTGACCTTTAATTTGTCCCAGCTTTTACATTTGGGGCATCTGAAAAATAGTTTACCCGATGAGTACCCACAGTTTGTGCAGGTGTATTTGAGTGGCGTTGACGGTGTATAATTAACAAACAGTTTCACATAGTTAGGTGTTTCTCCGTTTATTTCAACAAGTCTCTTTAAAATGCTGAAACTTGTTATTCCTTTTTTCAGAAGGTTTTTATAAAGAGATTCTGCTTTTTTCTTCTCACCGAGCTTCATGTAGCTCTCTGCAGCAAAAAACTTAATAAAGTTATTATCGGGCATTTCAAAGAGTAGCTTTTTTACCTTATCTTTCAGGATGGCCTCATCTTTTATTCTATTTAAAGCAACATCACAAAGCTCAGGCCTTATCTTGCAGGCTTTTTCCCATAATTCATAGGCTTTCTCAAGCTTGCCATAGTGAAAATATATGTCGCCCAAATTAACAAGAGCATCAAAGCACTCTTTGTACTCCTTGATAGCCCTTTCAAAGTTTTTCTTGGCATCTTCTGTTTTTCCTTCTTTGAGCTTGTCTTTGCCAAGCTCTGTGTAGAGGTGGGCGAGTATATGCTTGTCTGTGCCATCGAATCTCTTGTGCCAGACAAGGGCATTCTCCCAATCTTTAGAGTCTTCATACACCTCGTAGAGAAGTTTTTTTGCAAGCTGGTTTTTAGGGGCAATGGATAGGGCGTCTTTGAAATACTTTTTAGCCCTGTCGTAAAGTCCAGCCTTGCGGTAGTCTATTCCCACATTTAGATATATGTCCAGTTTCTTATCTTTATCTAAATTCGGTCTTGCGAGCAGGCTTTTGTGGATTATTAATGCCCTGTTAATCTCACCCTTCTTTCTAAAAAGGTTTCCTATGCTTACATATATATCTATCATGTCTGGGTCTATTTTTGCCGTTTCTGTAAGCTCCTTGATGGCTTTATCCGTTTCATCCTCGATGATGTAGTTTATTCCTTTGACATAGCTTTCAAGCTTCTTTTTGTCAATGTTCTCTTTTTTACGCCTGCCGATAATGATGAGATAGCTAAACAGGGCTCCAAGTAGAAAAGAAAGAATTATACTGATTATTGGGTTTGATGTTATATAGTTAACAATTTGAGTGAAGTTTACAGACATGCTACTCTTCTTTGGATATTGTCAACTGCCTGAGCTGGGCTATCTCTTCCTTCAGTCCTTTTATCTCTTTTTCTGCGTTTTTCAGCTTCCTTTTCACCGAAAGTTCGTCGATAAACATGAAGAGCCAGCCGATAAAGATTCCTATAAAAACTGATATGAACACAACAAGCCAGAGAGGCATATTCTCAAATTTTATACCCAGATAGCTAACATTTACCGTCTGAGAGTTGTAAACAATGAATATACCAAGTAAAGCCAAGAGGAAGATAACCGCCAGTATTTTTATCAAGTTCATCCTATTGCACCTCTTAGTTTTTTATATGTTTCTTTTAAGGCTTCTGAGATAACCTTGGTGTCTGATATGGTTGGCATGAAGTTTGTATCTCCATTCCAGCGTGGAACAATGTGAATATGTATATGGTCGTCTATTCCAGCACCTGCCGTCTTCCCTAAGTTCATACCGAGATTAAAGCCCTCAGGTTTCATTACTTTCTGTATCGTTCTTATTCCAAGATTAACAAGCTTAAAAAGGTCAAGTTGCTCCTCATCTGTCAGTTCAAGCGGTGAGCTTAGGTGTCTGTTTGGGACAACCATGAGATGGCCAGCGTTGTAGGGGTAGAGGTTCATGATTATAAAAGAGTGTTTTGAGCGATAAAGGATAAGCTTCTCCTCATCGTTGTTTACTTTCAAGGCGTTGCAGAATATGCACCCCTGCTCCTTTTTGTCCGAGAGTATGTATCCAATTCTCCACGGTGCCCAGAGCCGTTCCATATAAACCCTTTAAAACTTTCTCTTATCTATAATTCTTTTCGCCTTCCCTTCGCTTCTCTCAATGGAGTTTGGCTCAACAAGCTTCACATCCACATCTATACCCAGAGTAGTTTTAAGCTCATCGTTGATTTTGTCAAGTAATTGCTTCTGTTTTTTCATCTCGTCAAAAAAGAGGTTGGCATTTGCTTCAACAAGCACTGTCACCGTGTCGAGGGCTCCTTTTCTATCAACCACTATCTGGTAGTGGGGAGAGACACCCTCTATGTTAAATAGAACTTCCTCTATCTGGCTTGGGAATACATTTACACCTCTTATTATTAACATATCGTCTGTTCTGCCTATGGGTTTTGACATCCTTACGGAAGTCCTCCCACAGCTGCACTGTGTATAGTCAAGCTTTGTTATATCTCTTGTGCGATACCTGAAAACGGGCAGTGCTTCTTTAGTTAGCGTGGTTATTACAAGCTCTCCATACTCACCCGGTTTTACTGGTTCCTCGGTTTCGGGATTTATAACCTCTGCTATGAAGTGATCTTCTGATATGTGCATGCCGTTTTGCATCTCACACTCGCCAGCCACACCCGGTCCTATAATTTCACTTAAGCCGTAGTTGTCATAAGCTTTTATGTTGAGGCTTTCCTCTATCTTTTTTCTCATCTGCTCGCTCCACGGCTCAGCTCCGAACATACCAATCCTGAGCTTTAGGTCTTTTTTTGGGTCTTTCCCCAGTTTCTCTGCGACCTCTGCAATGTATAGAGCATAGCTGGGCGTACAGACGAGAACGGTAGCCCCGTAATCCTCCATGAGCATTATCTGTCTCTTTGTGTTTCCGCTGGATGCTGGAATTATGGCTGCTCCTATATTCTCAAGTCCGTAGTGAAGGCCAAAGCCTCCTGTGAACAGTCCGTATCCGAATGCTATCTGAACAACATCTTCATCTGTTACGCCGGCTGCTTTGGCAATCCTCGCCACAAGGTCTGCCCATACTTTTAGGTCTTTTTTTGTATATGCAACGACAGTCGGCTTTCCCGTTGTTCCACTGGACGAGTGGATTCTAACTATCTCCTTCATCGGTTTGGCAAGGAGTCCAAATGGATAGTTATCCCTAAAATCATTTTTCGTTGTAAATGGGAGTTTTCTAATATCCTCAATTGAGCGTATGGATTCCTTTGTTATACCGTATTCATCAAATCTCTTCCTGTAAAAAGGCACATTGTTGTAGGCATATTCTATGTTTTCTCTTAAAAGTTCAACCTGTAGATTTTCAAGCTCTTTTCTATCCATTGTTTCTCTT
>WFQQ01000046.1 GCA_015486965.1 Desulfurellaceae bacterium | reverse complement strand
GTTAGTTTATCGCCTCACTCCCCCTTAGGTGGGGCCTCCCCCCTGTTCTCTCGCCCGAGAGAGCCCTGTTGAATGGTTGCGCCGCTTACAGCGGCGCTTTTGTTTTTTGTGATCTCATACAAAATATAGCTTAGCTTCTCATAAATAGCCTTTAAATTTTTACCCAAAAGACCAAAAAATACCTGCGTCTCAGACATAAACCTACCGTTAAGCTCTTTAACTAAAGAAATCAGCCTATCTGTATCAACATAAGCATCCACATAAAACTCAATTAAAACACCGCGTTGAGATAGGTTTATCTTCTTAACAAAAGCCTTTTTGGATAGTATCTTTAAATTAACAATCAAAAAAAGATTGGATACAGGCTCTGGAATCTTTCCAAACCTATATTGAAATTCATCTTTAAGCTGCTCAACCTCCTCTATATCTTTAGAGGCAGAGAGCCGTTTATATATCTCAACCTTCTTTTCACCCGTGGCAAATTCGTCGGGAACATAAGCCTCAAATGTGTGCTTTATCTCCACATCACGCTCAACAGGTTGATTTTTGAGCTCCCTGATGGCTTCCTCAATTAAAGAAAGATACACAGAATAACCCAGAGACTTTATCTTTCCTGACTGATCCTTGCCCAAAATATTACCATAACCCCTCAGTTCCATATCCTTCAAGGCAAGGTTAAACCCCGTTCCCCTCTCAATAAACTCAACCATATACTTAAGCCTCTTTGAAGCATTCTCAGTTAACTTTCCCCTGTACAACAGATAAGCATAAGAGACCCTGTCTCCCCTTCCTACCCTTCCTCTTAACTGATAAAGGTCAGAAAGTCCAAACCTATCGGCATCGTCTATAATTATCGTATCCACAGACTTTATATCGAGCCCCGATTCAATGATGGAGGTCGAAACCAAGACCTCTATCTCTCCCCTATTAAAGCTTTCAAACACCTCTTTTATGCGTCTCTTTGGCATCTTTGCGTGCACTATGGCCTTCTTTGCAAAGGGCACAATGTTGTTAAGCTCATCCAAAACTCTCTCGATACTCTCAATAGAATTATGAACAAAGTAAACCCTACCGTCCCTTGATAGCTCCCTTAGTATAGCATCCCTTATAATCTGAGTTTTTCTTTTTGAAATAAGGGTTTCAATGGGCTTCCTCTCAAGGGGAGGAGTTTTAATAACACTAATATCCATTATGCCGTTCAAAGACATGTTAAGTGTCCTTGGAATAGGCGTTGCGGACATATAAAGCATATCTACATAGGGATATTTGGACTTCAGGTGCTCTTTAACCTTCACACCAAATCTGTGCTCTTCATCTACAACAACAAGACCAAGATTCAAAAACTCAATAGCAGGAGAATAAACAGAGTGTGTGGCGATAAGAATATCAATGCTTCCCGTTTTCAACCCCTCAAAAATCTTCTCCTTTTCCTTCTTGGTTGTAAATCTGTTTAAAAGGGCAATGTTAACGGGAAAATTCCTGAATCTATCCTGCAAAGTTCTGAAGTGTTGAAGTGAAAGTAGTGTTGTAGGCACCATAAAAACCGCCTGCCTTAAATTAAAAACCGATATGGCTATAGCCCTCATGGCTACCTCTGTCTTGCCAAAGGAGACATCGCCACATATCAACCTGTCCATTGGAACATCGGAAGCCATGTCTCTTTTTATATCCTCTACAGCCCTCAACTGGTCTGGCGTTTCATCATAGTCAAACATTGCCTCAAACTCTTTAATCTCGTAAAGCTCAACATCGTAAGGCTCCCTTTTTATCAGGTGCCTTTTTGCATAGGTGCTAACGAGTTCGCTTAAAATCTTCTTAATAGACCTCTTTGCCAAGTCCTGAGCTTTTTGCCACCTGTTGTTTCTCAAAGAGCTCAAAGGCTCTGAACCGTGATACTCATCTATTAGCTCAGCATTGTACACAGGAAGATAAACCCTATCCTTTTGCTCAAACTCAAGCTCAAAAAACTCATCCTCACGCCCATCCACATCTATTCTTTTCAACCCTTTAAACAGAGCCACTCCGTATCGCCTATGGACAACCTTATCACCATAAGAAAAGCTTACCGATTTTTTAACACCTCTCCCCTTCCTTGAATGGAAACTCTCACTCTCTCCAAAGAGGTCTGCAAAAGAAACCACACAAAACCGCTCTACCCTGTCCAAAATACCTTCATACAAATATCCATCTGTTAAATAGATACCGCTTGGCAACTCGAACGGATTTGCCTCCAATGTCTTAAACCTTATACCCCTATCCCTAAAAAACTTCGAAACATGCTCAACCCTGGTCTTTGAACCACACGCAACCACAATTTTTAAGGATACCGCTCCACTAACTATAGCCCTTATCTTCTCATCCAGTGAATATGTCGTTGGGAAAAGCTTTGTCAGACCAAAATCTTCTTCCGGTTTTTCACACCCCTTAAGGAAATCCTCTACCGTGTTGCTACTGTTAAAAATCTCCTCCTCTTTGTAGAAAGATATCAACTTCAAGGCAGATTCGAGCTCAGAGTGACTCACAAAGCTGTATCTCTTAAAATCTCCGATATCATACCTGTCAAGATAGCTCCTCTCTTTAAGAAGAACATAACCAAACTCTTCCTCCTCATAGGGATACTCCCTCGCTGGAAGAATAGTGGCGGTTTCAAGTTTCCTGTAAGTTCTATAGTTTTCAGGGTAAAAAAGTTTAATTTGTTCTATCTCATCATCGAAATATTCAAACCTCACAGGCTTATCGTAGAAAGGGGTAAATACATCCAAAAGATATCCCCTCCTCGCAAATTCCCCCAGATCCTCAACAAAATCCACACGCTCATAGTAGCCCTTAAGAAGTAGAGAGGAAACCTCATCCATACCAAATACTCTACCAATACCAACTTCAAAACAGTTATCAATGAAAGCCTCCTCACTTATAACAGGCTGCAAAAGAGCATTCAAATTGGTAATTACTGCTGTATTCTCACTGCCGTTTATTATCCTATACAGTGTCTTTAATCTTCCAGACACTATATGGGACGACGGTTTAATGGATGAGTGCGGTGGTATCTCGTATGAGTAGAACGGGGAAGCACGAAGCTCTCTTTTTAAAACAGATGAGAAGAAATCCAAAGCAAAAGAGAGCTTGTCTATCTCAATATTATCCTTCAATACCACAAATGGTTTTTCTTTTCTCTTAAAGAGAGTGTAAGCGAATGCGGAAAAGTTCATCTTCTGGAAACAATGTAAGTGTCTATGATGGGGACAACATACTTCACGGCGTAATCCAAAGCCTCATCCTTAGAGTTGAAAGCACCCAAGACAACACTATAAAACCTCTCTCCGTTTACTATCTTTTCGGATATGTAAAGACCCTTAAAATACTTGGATAGCCTGTCCCTAAGTCGAATTGCGTTGTAAAGCCTCGTAAATGCACCAAACTGTATAACAAAAATTTGCCTGCTATCATATTCAGTATTACTGCTTTTGCTGGATATAGTTTCTCTCGTTGCTATCTCTTCTGTTTCTGGCATTTTTATCGTATTTTGAGAATAATTTTCAGAATTACTGCCCAGAACCACTATCTTAACGGGAGCTGTACCTGTCCCTATCATACC
>WFQQ01000045.1 GCA_015486965.1 Desulfurellaceae bacterium | reverse complement strand
GGGTCTATTGAAAGCTCTATCATCCTCTCCCAATCCAGAGACTTCCTCGCTTTGCTCATCTCAAGATCCCACTCAAAAGCACCTGGTATCCCTTTTGCTATATCTGCTGCATGTGCTGCAATCCTTGTTACAATAACACCCTCTCTAACATCTTCGGGTGTAGGAAGTCTAACATGTTCCGCTCTTGTCACATAACAAAGAAAATCTGCACCGCTTGCAGCCATCAATGCTCCACCGATGGCACTGGTTATGTGATCGTACCCAGGCGCAATGTCTGTAACAACAGGTCCCAACACATAGAACGGTGCACCCTCGCAAACGCTCTTTTCTATTTGAGCGTTCATTACTACCTGATTTATTGGCATATGTCCAGGACCCTCTATCATAGATTGGACACCTGCCTCAAGTGCTCGTCTGTGTAACTCTCCAAGTAAGATCAACTCATGTATCTGTGCCCTGTCTGTTGCATCGGCTATGGCTCCAGGCCTGAAACCATCGCCTAAAGAAAGTGTAACATCGTACTCTTTAGCTATCTCAATAACCCTGTCAAAATGCTCAAACAAAGGGTTCTCCTTTTTATTGTAAAGCATCCACACAGAGAGAAATGTTCCGCCCCTCGACACTATGTCTTCAACCCTTCCCTGATTAATCAACCTCTCAAGTGTTTCACGGGTTACACCGCAATGCAGAGTCATATAGTCTATACCATCTTTGGCCTGTTTCTCTATTGTGGAAAAAATATCATCCTCCGTCATATATGCTACAGAGCCCCTCTCCAAAGCTACTTCAACAGCAGTCTGGTAAATGGGCACATTACCTACAACTATGGGGGATTCATCTAAAATCTTCTTTCTTATGTAGTCCAGATCCCCGCCTGTCGATAAATCCATAACAGAGTCTGCCTTAGCCGACACCGCTGCCTTTAACTTTTCAAGCTCCATGTCAAGTTGGGCTATGTCCGATGATGTACCGATGTTAGCATTAACCTTGGTCCTTAACCCCTCACCTATGCCCATAGGCTTTATATCGTGGTTTTTATTCTTCGGTATTACTATTGTACCTTTTTTCAAACCCTCCATAATAAACTCAACAGGTCTATTTTCCTGCTCTGCCACATACCTCATCTCGTCTGTGACAATCCCTGCTCTTGCTGCCTCAATTTGTGTCATGGCATGCTCCTTTAAAAATCAATTTGTCTAAATTTTATACAATAAGAAAGATAAATTATCAAGAGTTTGTTAATTACTCTATTACGAAATGCAAATTATATAATCTGCTGTTTTTATTTAAAATTAGTTATGCTGATTAATTAATCTCAGCAATTCACTCAGTGCGCTTTCTATCTTCTGCTCTGCCTCTTCGTTACTCTTTCCAAAAGCTGTAAACCTTACATTCATTTGCCTTTTATCAAAACCCTCAGGCAGGGATTTTATATAAACATCGTGGCTTTTCATAACCCTGTCTATAAGCCTTCCAAGCACACTTTCATCGTTTAAATCAACGGTGACCTCCTTAATCAAGGAAACCCTATCCGATAGTTTCTCAACAATAGGCAGAACCTCATCCTCAAACATAGCTCTCATCTCTTTGGGAAGGCCGGGTAAGCAGAAAATGTGCTTTTCACCGTCTTTCAAATAGACACCCCAGGCTGCACCAACACTGTTCTTCAAAGGCTTACAACCCTCTATCAGATAAGCCATTTTCTTCCTTTTATCGTTCAGGATGGGTGAATCTATCTTGCCAGCTTTATAAAGCCTTTCATAGAAGGCTTGAATAAACTCTAATGCTTCAGTGTCTAAATATAATTTTTTTCCCAAAGCTTCGGCAACCGCTTCAAGTGTTATATCATCGAAGGTTGGACCAAGACCACCCGTAGTTATTAGAATATCCACCCTATCAAGCAAAAATCTCACACTAACAACAATATCACCTTTCCTATCGTCAACTGATTGAATAAAACGGTTTAAGATACCTACACGGGTTAGATAGGATGATATAAAGTGAGAGTTGGTATCCAGCGTTATCCCTGAAACTATCTCACGCCCTATGGAAAGGATAGCAGACTTCATAAAATAAAATGGCGGAGCCGACGAGACTTGAACTCGCGACCTCTGGCGTGACAGGCCAGCGTTCTAACCAGCTGAACTACGGCTCCGCAAGGTTAACCGATGGTGGGCGCAGCAGGACTTGAACCTACGACCCCCTGCTTGTAAGGCAGGTGCTCTTCCAGCTGAGCTATGCGCCCTATTCTCTAAGCTACTTCTTGTTGACCTTCTCTTTGAATATCCTTCCGCACTTGAAGCTTGGCAAGTTAAACGCTTCGATCTTCAGCTTCTCACCTGTTCTTGGGTTTCTACCCATCCTTGCTGACCTTTTGCTAACATAGAATGTTCCAAAGCCAGCAAAACCAACCTTCTCACCCTCTGCCACTGCTTCCATGATGGTCTCAATTGTTGCATCAATGATCTTCTTCGTTTGTGTCTTGGTGGCTCCAACCTTTGCAGCAACCTTCTCTATTAGCTCAGCCTTTGTCATAAACCTACCTCCATTCTAAAAATGGCGTCCCCAGCGGGATTTGAACCCACGTTACCGCCGTGAAAGGGCGGTGTCCTTGGCCTACTAGACGATGGGGACTTTTAACTGGTGGGCCGTGCAGGAATCGAACCTGCGGCCAATAGCTTAAAAGGCTACTGCTCTACCGACTGAGCTAACGGCCCACTTAAAAGTGCGACATGATAATACACATTCACCGCCAGCTTGTCAACAGCTTTTTTCAATCAGCCAGCGATTTTTCAATAAATCTTTTAACCTCATCCACAGAATTGTCAAGAACTTTTAGCCTCTGTTTTTTACCTTCCAGTTTTTTAATAGCTTCGGGTGCTTCTGGATACCTGCCAATAGCCTCGTAAATAGCCTCAGGAAACTTGGCCGGATGGGCTGTAGCAAGACATACCACATTGCGATATCCAGAACGTTTGGCAGCAAAAACTCCACAAGCTGTATGGGGATCAATTATATAACCTGTTTCATCATGGAATGTCTTTATTGTGTTAAGCGTATCTTTCTCACTAACCCTAAAGGAGTCAAAGTCCTCTCTAACCTTCTTAAGCACATCTAATGGGAATTTCAGGCTTCCATCCTTTTGAAATCTCTCCATATTAACCTTAACTTTCTCACAATCTCCGTCGTAAAGGTAATAAAGGTACCTTTCAAAATTACTCGCAATCTGAATATCCATTGAAGGAGATAGTGTCTTTACAACCTCTCCCTTTGAATAATCCCCAAAATTGACAAACCTATACAATATATCGTTTGAGTTTGTAGCAAGTATTAGCTTCTTTATGGGCAAACCCATTCTTTTCGCCACATACCCCGCAAAGATATCGCCAAAATTACCCGTAGGAACACTAAAGTAGAGCTCATCCACCTGAGTTTTCAAGTAAGCATAGAAGTAATACACTATCTGAGCCAGTATTCTTGCCCAGTTAATAGAGTTTACCGCTGCAAGATGATACCTATCCTTAAACTCAACATCCCCAAATATGGACTTCACAATAGCCTGACAGTCATCAAAAGTTCCCTTAATTGCAATGTTGTAAACATTTCTATCCTCAACAGTTGTCATCTGAAGCTTCTGAATTCTGCTCACCTTGTTGTGGGGATGCAGAATAAAAATATTTATATTCTCCCTACCCTTCAGGCCATAAATTGCCGCACTGCCTGTATCACCACTTGTCGCACCAAGCACATTGACATAGGTGCCTCTTTCTTTTAGCACATACTCAAAAAGGTTTCCCAAAAACTGTAAAGCCACATCCTTGAAAGCAAATGTGGGTCCATGGAAAAGCTCTAATATGTAAACGCCATTCTTTCTAACAACGGGAGTAATCTCCTCTGTATCGAATGTGGAATAGCTTTTTTCAATCAAGTCTTTTATGGAACCTTCATCAATGTCATCAATAAAAAGCTTGAATATCTCAAAGGCAAGCTCTTTGTAATTTAAGTCTTTCAGTCTATCAAGGTCAACGATTGGTATATTATCTGGAACAATCAAACCACCATCTGTCGCAAGACCCATAAGAAAGGCTTCGGTGAATGTTAATCCACCCACACCGCCTCTCGTGCTTTTATACTTCATTTTCCCACCTGCTTTATAGCTTGATTAGCGCAAACAAGTATCGGATCCCACACAGGAGCAAACGGTGGAGAGTAGGCAAGGTCAAGATTCTGTATGTCTTTAACCGTCAGGTTTGCATAGAGAGATGTCGCAACTACATCTATTCTCCATACACCCTCAAAATCTCCTACCACCTGACCGCCAAGCACTCTTCCACTGCCCCTTTCAACTATAAAACTTACAGAAACACTCCCTTGATGGGGATAACCGTGTGCCGTTATCGGTGCAGTAATGGTGGTTTTAAACGCATCGTATCCCTCATCCAACGCCTCTTTTAAAGAGAGGCCACTCTTTGCAACTCCAAGCTCAAAGACCTTGAATATCGATGTGCCTACAATACCACCAAACTTTTCATTGGCACCTGCAATGTTGGCACCTGCAAGCCTTCCAGCCTTATTGGCATTGGTTCCAAGGGGCATATACACATTCCTGTCCAAAATCCTATGGTAAATTAAGGCACAATCTCCGCCAGCATAGATATTCTCAACATTCGTCCTGAAATACCTATCAACATCAACTGCACCATTCCCAGCAAGCCTGATAGCTGTATCGGAAAGAAAATCGGTATTTGGCTTAATACCCGCGGCCACATTAACAAAATCAGCTTGGAAATCCCCCTTATTTGTCCTTACGACAAGCCCATCGTCTATGGAGTCTATATCAACATCCAAAATTAGCTTGACTCCATGTTCGTCAAGTTTTTTATAAACAAGCTCCCTCAATTCGTCTTCAAAGTTCAGAAGAATGCCGCTCAGTTTTTCAAGGATAACAACTTCCATGCCAAGTCTCTTTAAGTTTTCTGCAAGTTCCAAATTTATGAAACCGCCACCAATCAACACAGCTTTTTTTGGGTTTTTTCTATCTATATAAGATTTTATCTTCCTCGCATCGTTTAAGAATTTCAGGGTAAAAACACCCTCTCCATTCACACCTTTTATAGGAGGGACATTAGCCCTTGCCCCAGTGGCAATAACAAGGTAATCATAAGTAATCTCATACTCCCTTCCACTCGCAAGGTTTCTAACCCTAACACTCCTGTTTCTCTCATCCAAACCCACTGCCTCATTCAAAAGCCTTACATCTATTCCCCGCTTCCTTTTAAAATCCTCAGCAGTCAGAACCACAAGGTCTTCAATATCAGCTCTATAGCCTATATTGTATGGCATTCCGCAAGCACCGTATGATACATCTTCGCTTTTCTCAAGCACCACAACCTCTGCACTTTTCACCCTTCTTTTAACCTGGCTTGCCGCACTCATTCCAGCCGCATCACCACCTATTACAACAACTCTCATCGGTTCCATCGACATCTTTTACTCTCCTTTGGAAACAAGTTCTGTGAGAACAACAGAGGATGAAGGATGAACAAATGCTATGAAGGTATTTGAAGAACCTTTTACAGGATGCTCATTTATAAGCCTCATCCCCTTTGATTTTAACTCCTTAAGAAATTTGTCAAGATTGTCTGTATAATACGCTATATGGTGAATCCCCTCACCCCTTTTTTCCAGAAACTTAGATATAGGGCTATCCTCCGCTAAAGGCTCTAAAAATTCCAAGTGTATTCCACCAATATCAAATTTCGCAACCCTGACTTTTTGAGAGGGAACATCCTCTATGCCCAAAAACTCAAGTCCAAATATATCTCTATAAACAGGGATCACCTTATCAAGTTCCTTGACAGCTATACCGATATGGTCAATACGTTTGAGCATGGCAAACTCCTAATATGTGTTTGTCTCCTTATAACCTCTACACACCTCTTTAATCGTATCTTTAACAACCTTTCCGTTCTCTATCTCCCTAACATGGACTTTCTGACACTTGGTATGCTCAGATGGGTGGTAGGTTGGTTGGCCTACAGGTTCTGCCTCAACCCTCTGCCAGCCTCCGTTTCGTGTCTCCCTCTGATATACAACAGGTTTCTGGCTCTGCACAGCCTCTTGGATTGCCTTCTGTTGAATCTGATACATCGCCTCACCCGCCAGAGCACCTATTGCACCACCAATTACAGCGCCTTTCCAACTATTCTTTGTAACAGCAGCCCCAATGCCCGCACCCACTGCCGTTCCAAGGGCAACATTTTCACTTTCCGTGGTGCAGGATGAGATACTAAAACCCAAAAATGACAATAAAAGAATTACAACCAGAAAAGATTTCATTCTGCTCATAATCAACCTCCACATAAATCTTTTTTAAATTCGTCCAACAACAACTCTGCAGCAATGGACGGGGTGGTTTTCATCTCAATCACAGCTCTCTCCATCTCTTTTGAAAGCTCTACTACCCTGCTGTTGCTTTGGAAAAGCTCTTTCAAGCCATCCATAACAGTAGACCACATCCAATCAACGGACTGCTTTTTCCTTTTCTCGTAAAACTTCCCGCTCCTCTTCTTTATTTTAACAAAATTCTCGATAGTTTCCCACACCTTGTCTATGCCCCTTCTTTCAAGGGCACTGACAAGTAGTATTGGCACCTTCCACTCATCGTCGAGCCGCATGAAAAAACTTAGGGCATTCTCAAGCTGCTTTTTTGTAAGCTCAGCCATCTTTATGTTATCTGAGTCAGCTTTGTTGATGACAATCGCATCAGCAACCTCCATCACCCCCCTCTTTATACCTTGAAGCTCATCTCCAGCGTTTGGAAGTTGCATAAGAAGGAAAAAGTCCACCATTGAAGCCACCTTTATCTCGGACTGACCGACCCCGACAGTTTCAACAATCACAATATCATAACCGTTTGCCTCACAGAGAAAGATACTCTCCCTTGTTCTGTTTGCCACACCACCTATAGAATACCCTGAAGGAGACGGTCTGATGAAAGCCTCATCCAGCCTGCTCAACCTCTCCATCCTCGTTTTATCTCCAAGGACAGAACCGCCACTCAATTGGGATGTTGGGTCTATAGCAAGAACCGCCACCCTATGTCCCCTCTCAACCAAATACAGGCCAAATACCTCAATAAATGTGCTTTTTCCAACCCCTGGCACTCCGCTTATCCCAATCCTGATGGAATTGCCTGTGTAAGGTAAGATTCTTTCAAGCAACTCCTTGGCAAGCTTTCTGTGGCTCCTCTTTTTGCTCTCAATCAGTGTTATCGCCCGAGCAAGGGCTTTTCTTTTACCCTGAAGAAGCTCACTTGCCAGTTTTTCTATATCAATTTCCATTGCCCTCAATAAGCCTTCTCGGGGTTCTTTTTTCTTTTATAGCTTTGAGAAGCTCTTTAGCTGAATGCAAAATAGAGGTTCCAGGTCCAAAGATTGCTGCTACCCCCTGTCTATATAGAAACTCGTAATCCTTTTTAGGAATCACACCACCCACCGTAACAACAATCTCATCATCGGCATCAAGCTTCTTTAACTCCTCGATGAGTTTGGGAACAAGGGTTTTGTGTCCCGCTGCAAGGCTTGAAACACCTATTGCATGAACATCGTTCTCAACCGCCATCTTGGCAGCCTCATCAGGGGTCTGGAACATGGGACCCACATCCACATCAAACCCCATATCTGCATAAGCAGATGCAACAACCTTGGCTCCCCTATCGTGTCCATCCTGCCCCATCTTTACAATCAGAACCCTTGGTCTCCTACCCTCCTCCTTTTCAAACTCCTCAATCTCCCTCTGAATCTCTTTAAACTCCTCTCTATCCTTTATTAAACTGCCGTAAGCCCCACTCACCAACCTTATTTTGGGCTGATACCTGCCAAAGACCTTCTCCATGGCGTAAGATATCTCTCCTAATGTAGCCCTGAGCCTTGCTGCTTCTATAGCAACCTCAAGTAGATTTCCACCCTCTTTTGCAACCTTTGTTACTTTATTGAGAGCCTTTTCAACCTTCTCATTATCACGCTCAGCCTTGATCTTCTTAAGTCTTGCTATCTGCTTCTCACGGACTGCCGTATTGTCTATATCCAAAACCTCAACCTTCTCAT
>WFQQ01000044.1 GCA_015486965.1 Desulfurellaceae bacterium | reverse complement strand
GTTTTATATATCGAAATTCTGTTCCAAAATAGTTTTATTGCGGGTTAGTATAAATTGAAAATTGGTCTCTCTTTTGGTAGTTTTTCTTCCATGAAAAGGGATTTGTTGTTTTACTTGAGTTTGTTTTTTATCTTTATAGTTTTTTTAAGTGCTGTTTTGGCGCCCTATATTGCTCCATATAGCCCCTATGCCATAAATCCAAATGCTATACTGGAGCCACCCAACTGGCACCATCTGTTTGGAACCGATAGAATAGGTAGAGATGTGTTTTCAAGGATGATTTATGCAAGCAGGATCTCCATATCTGTCTCTCTGATAGCTGTGGGTCTTTCCACCTCAATTGGTGTTTTGTACGGAGCTTTCAGCGGCTATTTTGGTGGTTGGGTCGATGCGATTATGATGAGATTCGTTGATATAATGCTTACTTTCCCCGTTTTCTTTTTGATTCTTGCAATTGTGGTTGTTCTTGGGCCTAATATATTTAATGTGATGGTTGTTATAGGGTTGACGGGATGGATGGGTATTGCACGAATAGTGAGGGCTGAGGCTTTGAAGATAAGAGAGCTGGGATATGTTAAAGCTGCAAAGCTATTAGGCAAGAGTTCACTCTATATTTTAATAAGGCACATCATTCCAAATGCAATATCGCCTGTGATTGTGTATGCCACTCTTGGAATTGGTTCTGCGATTCTTACAGAGTCAGGTTTGAGTTTCTTGGGACTGGGCGTTCAGCCTCCCAATGCAAGTTGGGGCAGTATACTGTCGGAAGGTAAGGATGTTATCCAGGTTGCGTGGTGGATGAGTCTTTTCCCAGGGGTTGTCATTTTTTTAACAGTTATAAGTTTCACCATAATTGGTGAGAAGCTAAAGAAGTAATGTTTCAGATAGACCCAAAGCGGATTAAGTATTTTGACTTTCTTCTGTTTATTCCAGTCTTGATAATTAGTGTTATTGGCATAGTTACCATCTACATGACAAACAGGGGCAATGTTTTTGCTTTAAGACAGCTTGTTTGGGTTTTTATAGGTATCTTTGTATCCCTGTTTGTGTATAAGCTTGATACAAGGCATATAAAAAGGGGCGCTTGGTTTTTTTACTTCTTCTCTTTGGCTCTGCTTGTTCTTGTCTTTATAAATGGAGTTTTAAGTCATGGTGCCAGAAGGTGGATTTCATTTTACTTTATACACATACAGCCATCGGAGTTTATGAAGCTTGCCGTTATTCTTGTTTTGTCTGCTTATTTTGATGAAAACCCTAAAAGTGAACCCTACGGATTTTTTGATCTTCTTCTACCCTTTATTGTGGTTTTTATACCCATAATTTTTGTTGTCAAACAGCCAGATTTAGGGACAGCCATTGTCATAGCTGTGATTGCTATGAGCATAATACTTGCAGCTGGTATTGAGAGGTCTCTTTTGGTTAAACTTGTTTTGCTGTTTCTGGTTTTTCTCCCATTTGCCTGGTCAAACCTTAAACCGTACCAGAAAGATAGAATTATGGGTTTTTTAGATCCGTACAGGGCACCAACGACATACGGCTACAACACAATACAGTCAGAGATAGCCATTGGCTCAGGCGGGCTTTTTGGTAAGGGTTTGCATAATGCAACCCAGACGCAGTTGAGCTTTTTACCGGAGAGTCATACAGATTTCATTTTTTCTGTTTTTGCGGAGCAGTGGGGTTTCTTGGGCTGCGCAATACTAATATTTTTGTACGCCGTTGTTCTTTTTAGGGCTGTAGCTATTGCCTACCACTCTGAAAGTGATTTTGACAGGATGGTTACTATAGGAATAATAGCATACTTCTGGATTTCAGTTGTATTCAATATGGGTATGGCCATGGGGCTCCTTCCCATTGTAGGTGTCCCTTTGGTTTTTTTTAGCTACGGTGGAAGCTCTATTATAACTTCGTATTTTGCGTTGGGAATTTTGCTTTCTGTGAGGTTTAAAAACAGGCGATGAGTGAGCTTTTAATAAGCGTTGATCCTTTTATAATAAGGTCTGCAATAGTTGAAAACGGTAAGCTTGAGCTTTTTGTAATAAAAAGAAGGAACAATCTGAACAGTTCTATAGTTGGAAATGTCTATAAAGGCGTGGTTAAAGATGTTGTACCAAAACTTGGTGCGGCATTTGTTGATATAGGAGTTGGTAAGAATGCATTTCTTTGTATCGATAAACACTGTGTTGAATATGCTGGTAAAAGCATAAGGCACCTAAAGCAGGGTGATGAGATTATGGTTCAGGTGTTTAAGCCTATGGCCTCGAGTAAAGGTGCTAAATTAACCACAAACATAACACTGGCAGGGAATTATTTAGTGTTATTAAAGGATAGCAACTTTTTAGGTGTTTCCAAGCATATACTGGATAAGCATAAGCACAAAGAGTTAAAATTAATTCTTGAGGAGTGTAGGGAGAAAAACATTGGGTTTATAGCAAGGACAGCTTCCAGATCGGCATCAAAAGATGAAATGCTTAAAGAGGCTGAATACTTGAAGTCGATTTTTAAAGAGATAAAAAGAAAGTTCAATGAGCTCAAAGCACCCGCACTTCTTTATGAGGAACCACAGATTCCCATTAAGGTAATCCGAGATTATTGTGATGAGAGCACAGAAAGGGTTGTTATAGATGAGAGAGGAGTGTTTAAAGACACAGTATGCTACCTTGAAAAGACTAACAACAGATGCAGGAAAAAGCTTGAGCTTTTTGATAGAGATGTGCCAATCTTTAGATATTTTGGTGTTGAGGATGAGGTAGAAAAGCTGTACAGCAATGTTGTTAAGCTTAAGAGCGGTGGATATCTGGTTATTGAAAAGACAGAGGCTTTTTTTGCGATAGATGTAAATGCAGGTGGGTATCACTTTTTCTCAAGGAATGCAGAGGAGTCAATGTTTAAGGTAAATGTAGAAGCTGCTTTAGAGATATTCAGGCAGATGAATTTGAGGGACTTGGGTGGTTTGATAGTTGTTGATTTCATCGATATGGAGAAGGATGAACATAAAGAGAGATTGCAGAAAATACTAAACGAGCTTGCAAAAAAAGATAAAAGAAAAACATTTGTGGGAAAGATAAGTGAGCTTGGCATTGTGGAGATTTCAAGGAGGAAGAGCAACACGGATATATTTGATGAGATGTTTGAAAAGTGCCCTATATGTTATAGTGGAGGTCTTATAAAGGGTGTGCCTATAATCTGCTCTGAAATTTATAGAAAGATTAAGTATTCCAGCTCCAAAAGGTTTAGATTAAGGGCGTCATTCGGAGTTTTAGACTACTTTTGTTCTTTTGCAAAGGAGTTTAAGGATAGGGTTGAGTTTGTCTCTAAAGAGACATGTAATCCAGAGGAGTATGTTTTAGAGGTGGTCGAATGATTGATAGATATACAAGGGATGAGATGGGGAGTATCTGGACAGAAGAGGCAAAGTTTAAGAGGTGGCTTGAGGTTGAGATAGCTGTGTGTGAGGGCTGGGAGTCCATTGGAAAAATTCCAAAAGGTACGGCAGAGAAGATAAGGAAGAAGGCTAAGTTTGATGTGAAGCGTATTGGGGAAATAGAAAAAACCACTCGCCACGATGTTGTTGCGTTCCTTGAAAATGTTAGGGAGAGCTTAGGAGAGGAGGGGGACTATCTGCATTTTGGTATAACATCATCAGACACAATAGATACTGCAATGGCTCTCGCCCTTAAGAGTTCTTCGGAAATTCTTATCAAAGACTTGAGTGAAACTTTGGAAACCTTAAAAAGAAGGGCTTATGAATTTAAAGAAACCTTAATGATAGGAAGGTCCCACGGTGTTCACGGTGAACCGATAAGTTTTGGTTTTATTCTGGCTCTATGGTATGCCGAGATGAAAAGAAATTTGAAGAGGCTTGAAGAGGCTAAGGAAGCAATTTCTTATGGTAAAATATCTGGTTCTATGGGCACTTTTGCCAATGTTCCCCTTGAGGTTGAGGTGTTTGCCTGTAGAAGGCTTGGTTTAAAACCGGCTCCCATCTCAAGCCAGATAATTCAAAGGGATAGATATGCTCACTATCTCACAACGCTTGCCATCATAGCTGCTACCGTAGAAAAGATAGCCACACAGATTAGGCACTACCAGAGAACTGAGGTTAGGGAAGCCGAGGAGTTTTTCCATAAGGGACAGAAAGGTTCGTCTTCTATGCCACATAAGAGGAACCCCGTTTTGAGCGAGAACCTGTGCGGCCTTGCAAGGCTTATAAGAGCCAACTCTCTGGTAGCTTTAGAGAATGTGGCTCTGTGGCATGAAAGGGATATATCCCATTCATCCAACGAAAGGGTTATACTCCCAGATTCAAACATTGCTTTGGATTTTATGCTTTACAGACTGAACAATGTTTTGAAGCATCTTGTTGTTTATAAGGATAACATGTTAAGGAACATAAATTTAACGAGGGGCTTAATATACTCCCAGAGGGTGATGCTCAGGCTCGTAGAGAAGGGTGTTGAAAAACTAAAAGCGTATGAGTGTGTTCAGAGGAATGCGATGGAGTCGTGGGAGAAGGAGCTTGATTTTAAAGAGCTTCTAAAGAGAGACCCTTGTATAACGGAGTTTCTCACCCTTGATGAGTTGGATGAGCTATTTGACCCCAAATATTATATTAGGAGAATTGATGATATATTTAACAGAGTTTTTGACCGTTAACAAATCTTTTGGTAGAATTTTTAAACAAACGGGGTTTTTATGTGGAGATTCTTAAATAGGTTGAAAGAGGGCATTGTTATATTTGATGAGAATAGAATTATAAAATATATAAATAGTTCTGCATCCTCTCTGTTTGGTGTTAAAGCAGGGGAGAGTATTGAAAAGATATTAAAAAGGGATGACAGGGAAATCTTTTTGAATAATGTGATAGGGTTGGTTAAGAAGGGTAGGAAATATAACAACTTTATGAGGTTTATTTCTAAAAGTGGCGAGCTGGTTTTTACCTATCTGAATATTTTTGAATGGGAAGGGAATATTGTTTTTGAAATATTTGACCTTTCACCTATAGAGAAAAGGTCTGAAGGCATTACAGACAGCAGTTATGTAAAAATACTAAAGTATATGTCTGCTGGCATTTCACACTCCATAAGAAACCCAATTATGTCTGCAGGTGGCATGCTTGGTAGGATAAAAGCCAAGCTCAAAGAGCTGGATGGTAAAGAATCCGAGAAGCTTGTTAAGTATATAGAGATAGTTGAAAAAAGCCTTTATAGAATTATTAGTATAATTGCCAATATTGAGGTTGTGAGTAATGCTTTGCCTGTGAAGCTTGAAAGGGTTAACCTTGGGGAGATGGTGAAGGGTGTTGTGGAGAAGTTTTCTGACAGGGTGAGTTTCGAGATAAATGTAGAGGATGGTGTATATGTTTATGCCGATAAGATGCATATTGGTTTTATTTTAGAGGAAATTGTGAAGAACTCACTGGATGCATTAGAGGGAGAGAGTGAGCCTAAAATAAAGATAAGGGTTTACCAGAGTGGGAGAAATGCTTTTGTAGAGGTTGAAGACAACGGAAAGGGTATGAGTATGGAAGAGGTATCACTTACTACCATTCCATTCTATTCAACAAAGCCGAGTAATATGGGTGTTGGTCTATCACTTGCTAAATTTTTAATAGAGGGTTATCGAGGAAGTATAACAATAGATTCTGAGGAGGGTGTTGGAACAAAGGTGACGATTGTTCTACCCACTGAAAAGAGGAGCGATATTAGAATAAAGAGGTTAGATGATCGATAGACTATCTACAAAGATAGTTGTTTATACAACCTCTCTTGTGCTTTTAAGCTTAATGATCTTCAGCGTGAGTTCCATAATAACTTTGATCTCTTTAAGGAACTATACATTGAGAAAGGTTGAGAGAGTTTTCAAACAGAATGCAGAGGAAAACTTAAAGAGGGAGGTTCTCTCTTACGCCAAAGTGTTGAAAGAGGATATGGAGTCAAAAAAAAGTGTTTCATTTATTTTTGGTGAAGAGGTGGAAAAGATTTACAAAGGTAGCAGTGTTATAAACTCCATTTCCAGCATTTATGGTGAGATAAGCAATGTACTGGATTTAAGGGCAATAGCTGTTTTTGACTATAAGGGGAGAGAGATTGCCCAATTTCCTCATTTTGTTAGTGTCAGTGCGATTTCCAATTTTGTAAAAAAGCTTTCAAAGAGCAATATATCCAAGAAAATAGTGTATTACGATTTTCATAAAAATAGCGACGGCAAAGTATCGTATAGCTTCATCTACCTGGGCAGGAATAAATTTAAAAGTCCCATATATATTGCATTTGATTATAACCCTTACAGCTTCTATGCTCTTGTAAAGACTGCTCAGCTCTGTCGCTACTCTCAGGAGTACTTATGGATTATAAACAGAGATGGTTTGCTAATTTTCGCTCCTCCAACAAAGGAGCACTCTCTCATAACTCTTTTGAACGATGTTAATTTAGGCAATCCTGAGAACGGTGAGGCTCTTGCTAATATTGTGAAAAATCATATATTGAAAGGCGAAACGGGGGTTGCGAGGTATTCCTTTAGGGGAGTGGATAAATTTGTTGGTTATACTTACATAAAGGAGTTCGGATGGGGTTTGGGTTTGACTTTACCTACAGAAATGTTTTATAAACCTATAAAGGAGCTGAACAGGGACATTAACTCCAAGACCACATTTACACTTGCCCTGTTTGGTCTGTTTAGTTCTGTTATCGTTCTTTTGGCGATAACAGCTTCACTGGTATTGACAAGGAGGATTGTGGAGCCTATTAACAGAACTGTAAAAGCGGTTGAGTCAATATTGGAGGGTGATTACTCAATAAGACTGCCGAAAAGCGGTGCATGGGAGTTGGATGAGCTTGCCGATGCTGTAAATAGGCTTATGGATTACTTTAGTAAAAAATAATGAGGGGGTTGGCTTATGGCTGAGAATATGGATGATATGCAGGAAATTATACAGGACTTTCTTGTGGAGGCGGATGAACTCCTTGAGGAGCTTGATGAAGACCTTGTTAGACTTGAAAGTGAGAGCGAGGACGAGGAGCTTCTCAACAAGATATTTAGAGCTTTCCATACGATTAAAGGCTCCGCAAGTTTCTTGGGATTTGAAAAGCTAACAGAACTGACACATAAGCTTGAGGATGTTTTAAATAAGCTGAGGAAGTTTGAACTTAAGCTAAACAGCGAGATGATGGACGCTATTCTTGCTGGCGTTGATAAAGCTAAGGAGATAATTGAGCTTATTAAAGAGGGTGGAGACCCTGAATCTATAGATATAGAAGAGAATGTAAAGCAGCTCTCAAAGTTTTTGGATGAAAACTACAAAGGGGAAGAGGCGAAGGAAGGGGCTGCTGAGGATGAGCTTACAGAGGAGGAGATGGTAGAACTCCAGAAGGAGGAGCTACTTGAAGAAGAAGCTCAAGCTGAGGGAGAAGGCGAAGAAAAGAAATCGAAAGACGATATAGATGCGGAAATAGAGAGACTTTTGAAGCAGAGAATGGAAGAGGACAAAGAAAAAAGGCTCAAAAGGAGAGAAAAGATCTTAGCGGAGCTACAAGGTAAGGAATCAAAAACAGAAGAGAAACAGGAAGAGGAGAAGAAGGAAGAGAAGAAAGAGGAGAAAAAAGAGGCAAAGAAACCTCCAATTCAGAAAAAGTCCAAACCGGTTGTTGAACAAACCATCAGGGTAGATGTTCAAAGACTTGACGACCTTATGAACCTTGTGGGTGAGCTCGTTCTCGGAAAGAACAGGCTTGTCAGTGTTGCTCAGAAAGCAGAGGAGAAGTTCAGCGGAGATGAGGTTGTTGAGGAGTTAAGTGAGGTAGCAAATCAGATTACTCTGGTTACAACCGATCTACAGATGGGCGTTATGAAAACAAGGATGGTTCAAATTGGCAAGGTATTCAACAAGTTCCCCCGTGTTGTTAGGGATATTGCGAGAGAATTAAACAAAGAGGTAGAGCTGATAATAGAGGGTGCGGATACAGAGCTTGACAAGAGCGTGGTCGAAGAGATAAACGACCCGCTTGTTCACATTGTAAGAAACGCAATAGACCACGGTATTGAGCCTCCAGAGGAGAGGGTGAAACTTGGCAAGCCGAGGAAGGGTAAGATTATTCTTTCTGCATACCATGAAGGCAATTACATAATAATAGAGGCGGCAGATGATGGTAGGGGAATGGATCCTGAAAAGCTCAAACAGAAAGCCCTAGAGAAGGGATTGATTACAGAAACAGAGGCCAGACAGATGAGTAAAGAGGAGGCTTATGCTTTAATCTTTAAACCAGGGTTTTCAACAGCTGAGAAAGTGACAAACCTGTCTGGTCGTGGTGTTGGCATGGATGTTGTAAAAACAAATGTCGAAAAATTGAACGGTATAATTGAGATAAAATCTGAGATAGGAAAGGGAACAAAGGTTATACTAAAGATTCCGTTGACACTGGCTATTATACAGGCTCTGCTTGTTAAGGTTACCAAGGAGTATTTTGCAATTCCTCTTGTTAGTGTTGTTGAGACGGTTAGAATTACAAAAGATGATGTGGACAAGGTTGAAAATAAAGATGTATTGAGATTGAGGGAGAATATAATACCTCTTGTTTATCTTGGAGATACTCTTGGAATGGGTAAGAACAAAAGGACACTTGATGGAAGGGAAATCTATGTTGTTGTTGTTGCAATAGCTGAAAAGAAGATAGGTCTTGTAGTGGATGAACTCATAGGCAGAGAAGAGATAGTAATAAAGTCTCTTGGCAACTATTTGACCAATATTAAAGGCATCTCTGGAGCAACGATTATGGGTGATGGCTCTGTTACGCTGATTCTTGATGTGGCCAATGTTATAAACGAGGCTTCAATAATTTCAGCGAACATAGAGGATCACCTTATAGAGAACTATGAGAAAGACAGACCTGTTGCTTTGGTTGCAAGCAGAGACATAAGTGATAAAAACGATTTAATAGGTTATCTGAAAGATAGAGGCTATAAAGTTATATATGCCCATACGGATAAAGAGGCTTTAGATCTTGCCTGTGAGCATATAGCAGATATTGTGTTTATAGACCTTTCTATCTATATAAACGATGGCTATAACCTTGCAAGGTCATTGAGGAGTATGCCCGCCTATAAAACGACTCCTCTTATTGCGGTTTCTACAGATGGTACTTACGATAAAGAGAAGCTCAAAGAATCGCGCTTTAGCGGAATACTGTTTGTGCCGCTTGAGAAGGATGAGGTGTATCAAGCCATTGAAAATGCTTCAAAAAGAAATATCTTAGTCGCTTAGAAAGGAGGCTTTAATGAACGGGAAAGATATTGACCTATTTGATAAAAGCTTGGCTTTAAATGAAGATGTGGAAGAGGAGTTAGCCAGGAAAAGCAAGAAATCTGATGCCATAATAATGAAAGATGAGTATGAACAGGTTGTTGGTTTTATATTGCACAATGAGCTATACGGGATAGATATACTGGATGTTGAGGAGATTATAAAGCCTGTGGATTATACCTATGTTCCCAACACAAAACCATTTGTAATGGGAGTCATAAATTTAAGGGGAAAGGTTATTCCTGTTGTAGATTTAAGAAAAAGATTTGGATTTGTAGCTAAGCCCATCAATGCTGATTCGAGGATAATTATTATTGCTCACAATGAGTACAATGTTGGTTATTTGGTTGATAAGATTGAAAAGGTTTACTATGTTGAAAAGAAAAGCATAGAGCCCACACCTCCAAATATCCCTCAGAATATTGAAAAGTATGTCAAAGGTGTGGGAAAGATGCCTAAAAAGATTATTACCCTTCTAAATATAGAGGAACTCCTTAAAGAGGGCGGTAGTCTCGTTTCTAAAACAGGAAGCTCGATGGAGGTTGTAGAAAATGGCTGAGAAGAGTTCAGAGGATAGAATTGATATACTGCAGGTCGGCACAAATCAGATGGAACTTGTGGACTTCAGGATGTATGAGCTTCGAGAGAACGGTGAAATATATGAGGGGATATACGGTATAAATATTGCCAAGGTTAAAGAGATTATAAAATATCCAAACTTGATAAAGATTCCATCCAAGGACTCTTTGATAGAGGGTATTTACAACTTAAGGGGTGAGGTTATTCCGATAGTTAGCCTTGCCAAGTGGCTTGGAATAAATGAACCACCAAACATTAAAACTAAGAAGGTTATAATAACAATTTTTAACAACATCACTGTTGGTTTTATAGTTCACGATGCCAAGAGAATTAGAAGGATATCATGGAGGTATGTAAAACCGCCGAGTGAGGTTTTAAGGCACCAGTATGGGAATAAAATTGTTGGAACAATAAACTTAGATGAAGAACATGTAATGATAATTCTTGATTTTGAGAGTATTTGTGAGGAGCTGGGTATATTCTCTGAAGAAGATGTGCAAAGGATTAAGGATGCTGCACTTCACGGAGCCAAGGAGAAGAAAAAAAAGGCTAAGATATTGATTGCGGATGACTCGGCAACGGCAAGGAAGATAATTAAAACAGCAGTTGAGCCAATAGCAGAGAAAATCATTGAGGCAAAAGATGGACAGGAGGCGTGGGATATACTGAATAGGCTCTACGAAGAGACGGGTGGGAAGATAGAGGAGGCTGTTGACATAATAATAACAGATGTCGAGATGCCAAACATGGATGGATACAGGTTTACAAAACTCGTTAAAGAGGATGAGCGTTTCAAAAAGATTCCCGTTATCATGAACACCTCGCTTTCTGGAAGCGCTAACCTTCAGAAGGCAAAGGAGGTTGGAGTTGACGACTTCTGCACGAAGTTTATAGCAGAGGAGTTTACGAAAGCGGTTCTAAAACATTTGTAAGAAAGGAGCTTGGGTGAAATGGCTGCAAAATTGAGTGTTGAATGGATAAATCCTTTTATTGAGGCTACGGAGGAGATTTTGAATACGGTGGCTATGATAGAGCCCAAAAGGGGAAAATTGGCTTTAAAAAAAGATAGCACCGTTGAGTACGATGTAAGCGGAATAATTGGTATAACGGGTGAGGCTGTTGGTTCTATTGCTCTATCTTTCCCCAAGAAAACGGCTCTAAAAGTGGTTAGTAATTTTACGGGTGAGGAGGTTTTTGGTATAGATGCAGATACTGCCGATGCGATAGGGGAGCTTACAAACATGATAGCGGGCAGGGCTAAGAAGATTTTTTCGGATAAAGGCATAAAACTCAAGATTTCGGTTCCTAATGTGGTTATTGGCAAAAATCACACTATAGCTTCACCAAAGGGAACTCCGACTATTGTTATACCGTTCACCTCGGAGGTTGGAGATTTTGCCATACAGGTTTCTTTAGTTCCCAATAAATCGGAGGATTGATATGGCAGATCAGAGTGAAATTGATGCTTTATTAGAGGAGCTCAGCAAAAAGGACTCAGAAGAGCTTAGCTCTATAATGGATAGTTATGAAGAGAAGGATGAGTCTGAGATTCAGGATAAAGCTATGGAGCACAAACCTGAAAAGGCTGATTTTTCGGGTGGTGATGTTGAAGCTGAGAAGCTGGAGGGCGTTAGGCTTCCTCCTAAGGAGCACAGGGTTATAGATAGGCTTGATGAGATAAACAAGGAGAGTGAGGAGAAGGTAAACAAGCTTTTTGAGAAACTTGAGGCTATCTCATCTGAAGTTGACGAGGTGGAGCAATTGATAGAGAATATTAAGCCTTATGTGAACAAACACAAGGAGTTTATGGACTTCTTTGTTGAGCACTTTCCAAAGAGCTCTATAAAGAAAAACTATGAGTATTTTAAGAATATTATCGACATATTGAATGAAATCGAAAATAGGGTAAATACTATCAGGGATAACACATTTGATGCCATGGATATTTTACAGTTTCAGGATATAACGAGGCAGAAAATAGAGAGGGTTATCAGCGTTATAAAGGCGCTTCACGAGTATTTAAATAGTTGGTTTGCTTCAGACTATGAGAGAACACCGAGGGCGAGGGTGGCACACACAATTGTGGATGAGTCAGAAAAGGATAAGGTTGACCAAGAGGTCGAAGAAATAATAAAGCAAATGCAGAGGGGTGAGATAAAATGAGGATTATTACTGTGGATGATTCCTCCACCATGAGGAGAATTATTAAAAACACTTTAAAGAGAATAGGTTATGGAGATGAAATCCTTGAGGCTGAGAACGGTAAAGAGGCTTTAGAGATTCTGGAAAACACCGATGTGGATTTGATTATAACAGACTGGAACATGCCTGTAATGGACGGACTTACATTTGTTAAAAAGGTTAGGGCTAACAAGAAGTTTGACGATGTGCCCATTATAATGGTTACAACGGAAGCAGCCAAGGAGGATATAATTACAGCACTCAAGGCGGGTGTAAACAACTACATTGTAAAGCCGTTTACGCCGCAGGTGTTAAAGGAAAAAATAGAAGCCGTAATGGGTTTGAAAGACTGATTTGATAGAGCTAAAGGGCGTCTATAAGGGCTATAAGAGTGGCTCTTTTTTCTCAAATAGATATAGGGTTGTTTTAAAAGATATAGATTTAGAGGTTAAGATAGGGGAACATCTTGGTATAATTGGAGAGTCGGGGGCTGGTAAGACTACGCTGTCTAAAATTATTTCTTTGCTTGAACTACCAGATAGAGGTGAACTTTTTGTTGAAGGTGAGGCGGTCAACAGAAAAAACATAAAGCAGAAAAGGGGAACTGTTGGGATGGTTTTTCAGGATCCTTCAACTTCACTGGATCCATCTATGAAAATCATTTCAACATTAAAGGAGGCTTCAAGCGATAGGGAGGAGATTTTAAGTGTTTTTGAAAAAGTTGGTTTGAAAAAAGAGCTTTTGGAAAAGTATCCCTATCAGCTCAGCGGAGGAGAGCAACAAAGGGTAGCTATAGCCAGAGCTTTGCTCTCTCGCTCATCCTATGTTATTTTCGATGAGTTTACGAGTGCTTTGGATGTTTCAACACAGGCAAGAATAGTAAATCTCCTTTTGGGGATAAATGAAAAGAAACAATACGGTTTTGTCTTTGTATCCCACGATGTTAAATTAATAGGCTATCTATCTGACAGGATTTATGTCATCTACAGAGGAGAAGTTGTTGAGGAGTTGGAAGATCTAAAAGAGGCAAAACATCCTTATACGAAAGCGCTAATCAATAATGAAGGCCTGGATGCTGAGATTAATTTTGATAACAATGGTTGTGGTTTTTACAGTTTGTGCCCATACAGATTTGAGAGATGTAAAAATCAGAAACCGAGTCTGAAGTCCTTAGAGACAAATAAAAAGGTCAGGTGTTTTCAGTATGATTGATCTTTTGTCCCTCGAACTCGGTGAACTTGAAGAGTTGATTGTTGAAATGGGTTTTGAGAGATACAGGGCTAAGCAGATATTCTCATTTTTGTACAAGCAAAAGGTGAATAGCTTTGATGATATTACTGTGCTTAAAAAGGATGTTCGTAAATTACTAAAGGAAAAATTTTATTTTAATACTTTAGAGGTTGTATCGAATTTTCAAGGAAAGGATGGGGCAAGAAAGTATCTGTTCAAGCTTAATGATGGGAATTTTATAGAGAGTGTTTTAATTCCTATGGAAAACGGTAGATACACGATTTGTGTGTCAACTCAATCGGGATGCAGAATGGGGTGCAAATTCTGTGCAACAGGTAGAATGGGTTTTAAGAGGAGTTTGTCTGTTTCTGAAATTGTTGAGCAGGTCAGGTTCATACTCAAAGAGAGCGGATTGAAAACTGCTAATGTTGTTTATATGGGTATGGGTGAACCGCTTGATAACTATGAAAACACCGTCAAGTCGATAAAAATTTTGATGGATGAAAATGGACTTGCCATATCTAAGAGAAGGATAACGCTTTCAACATGTGGAATCTTACCGCAACTGGAATGGTTGAAAAGGGATTTACCTTATATAAACTTAGCCCTGTCCCTTCACAGTGTTATCGATGATAAGAGAAGCCTTATCATGCCTGTTAATATAAAGCATCCAGTGGGAAGGGTTTTGGAGTCTTTAAAAGACTTTCCGATGCCAAGGAGGAAGCGAATTACATTTGAGTATGTTATGATAAAAGGGATAAATGACACCCAGGAGGATGCAAAAGCACTCCTTAGAGTTATGTCTAATTTTAGATGCAAGCTTAACATAATTCCTTTAAACAAACATGATTTAATGGGGACTAAATTTGAACCCACACCTTTGGATGAGATAGAGAGGTTCGCCAGCTACCTAAGGGATAAGGGTATGTTTGTAACAATTAGAAAGTCTAAGGGTTCAGATATTAATGCTGCCTGCGGCATGTTGGCTGCCAAGGTTTCATAGATGTTTAGTATATATGTGCGTTAGGGCTACAGCCAAGGCGTCAGAGACATCAAAGGGCATCTCTTTTAGGTTTATTTTGAGTGTTTTCTCAACGACAAACTTAATCTGGTTTTTATCCGCTGCTCCGTACCCGCATATAGCCTGTTTTATCTCTCTCGGGGTATATTGAAAGACATCCAAGCCTTCCTCTTTTGCTGCTATGATGGAAGCTGCTTTAATTTCGCTTAAAAGCATGGCTGACTGTATGTTAACTGAATAGAAGGGTGTTTCTATTGCAACCTCCTGGGGTTGAAAATCCTTAAGAACTCTTAGAATAAATTTGTAAACTGAGTACAATTTCTCATTCTGGTTAAGGTTTTTCTTGAGTTTGATATAGTTAAAAAATGTTTGTTTTGACTGGGAATCAACCAAGCCGCATGCGGTAATGGAGCTACCCGGATCTATTCCTAAGATAAGCATACCTTTTGCCGGTGCCCAAAACTCTCTTAGCACCAACAAACCTTTTCCAGTAGTACTTTGTAAATCGAGATATTTTTACACCACTTCTTCTGCCAGCTGCGTGGATGAATTTTCCATGCCCAATATAGATGGCTACATGCGTAACCTTTGCATAGTTCAGGGTGTGGAAGAAAAGTAGGTCTCCAGGTTGTAGCCTGTTAACTGGTACAAATACACCTGCGGCTCTGTACTGCTCTTCAGCCGTCCTTGGAAGTCTAATCTTAAATCTTGAGAAAATCTTCTGTACAAATGCTGAGCAGTCAATACCATACTTCAGGCTTTCTCCACCAAATCTATACGGTGTTCCAAGGAACCTTTCAGCATACCTTACCAAAGCGTGTCTTTCTTGATTTAATATGGAATAGCGAAGTTTCAGCTTTTCTGCTCCCTTTAGTTTTCTACTTGGAACAAAGAGAAGTTGGCCAATTCTTATGTTTCTTCCAGATATGTCGTTTAAAGTCTTTATGATATCTATATCTGTGTTGAATTTCTTAGCTATCTTCCACAGGGTGTCCCCACGCTTAACTCTGTATATCTCGGAATACAAAAGGAATCTTGGCGGTATAAACAGCTTTTCCTTCTCACTGATTTTAATCTTTTCTGTCAACTCTTTTGGTATAACAACCAGCTCGCCAGGTCTGATTATTTTTTTTAAGTTTGGATTGAGCTCTCTAAGCTCTTTCAGGGTTAGACCAAATCTTCTTGCAATGCCTCTTAATGTGTCTCCCCTTGCAACAATATAGTATCCATCACCTATCTCTCCAGGCTTTGGAGCTCTTTTTGCCACTATATGCTTTGACGGTAGCACTATATTCTGCCCGGGTCTTATCCTTCTCCAGTCTAGATTTGGATTTAGTGCCTTTATCTGTTGGGCAGAGTAGTGGAATTTGTGGGCTATGCCTATTAGCGTATCTCCTTTTTTTATTGTATATATTTTCTTTTTATTTTCTGGTTTTCTCTTTGAAAGTTGTATGGGTTTTTTGGTTTTAGTCTCTCTTTTGAGCCTACTCTTTGGTTTGGCTATTTTAGTTTTTACCCCTATAAATCTCTTTGAGGCTATAGTAGGTATTTTTATCTTTTGATTAGGTCTTATCCGTCTCCAATCTACTCCTCTATTTGCCTGTTTAATAAGTTTGGCTTTTATGCCGAATTTGTGAGCTATACCTATTAGTGTATCACCCTTTTTTACAATATAAATCTGGTATGCGTAGCTTTTCAGCGCCAAAAGGATTACAAACGAAGCTATTAAATACTTCATCCGCATGTGTAATTTATACAAAATGGTCTCCTTT
>WFQQ01000043.1 GCA_015486965.1 Desulfurellaceae bacterium | reverse complement strand
GCTCTTGAGTGTCAGCTTGGGACACCTGCAATACCACTTGTGAATACGGCTATGCTTGGTGCTTACTGTAGGGTTTCAGGGGATTTTTCTTTTGATTCGTTGAAGAAAGTTTATGAGGAGAAGATGGGGAAAAGGGCTTTTAAGAATATAGAGGCTGCTGAAAAGGCTTATGAAAGGGTGATAGAGATATGAAAAGGCTGGTTTTAGGTGGAAACGATGCTGTAGCTTATGCTGTTAAGCAGAGCTATGTTGATGTTGTTAGTGCATATCCCATAACACCACAGACATCAATTATAGAGAAGATAGCATCCTTTATAGGAAAAGGTGAAATGGATGCTCGATTTATTAAAGTAGAGAGTGAGCACTCTGCTATGGCGGCAGCTATGGGCGCTTCTGCTGCTGGAGGTAGAGTGTTTACGGCGACAAGTTCACAGGGGCTTTTGCTTATGCACGAGGTTCTACATTGGGCTGCAGGAGCATCTCTGCCTATTGTTATGGCAAATGCGAATAGGGCTATAGCTCCCCCTTGGAGCATCTGGGCTGAGCAAACAGATTCTCTCTCTCAGAGGGATACTGGCTGGATTCAACTTTATGCTTCCAATTCTCAAGAGGCTTACGACCTCGTGTTTTTAGCATTTAGATTGGCAGAGAGAGTAAAGAACCCTGCTATGGTTTGTATGGATGGTTTCCTTGTAACACACACCAAGGAACCTGTTGCTGTCTTTGGGGAGGAGATAAATAGCTTCATATCGAAAAAAGAAACAAATGCTCTGCTCGATGTGGAAAACCCCATTGCTGTTGGTGCTCTTGCCTTTCCCAATGTCTATATGCCATTAAAGATAGAGCAGAACAACAGGATTTTTTCTGCTAAAAATGTATTTGATCATCTGTCAAATGAGTTTGAGAGGATAAGTAAAAGGAAGTATAATCAGGTTTATACATACGGTGAAGATAAGGCTGATGTTGCTTTAGTTGCTATGGGTTCAAATGCCGAGACAGCTCACCTTGCTGTTGAACTTTTGGCTAAGGATGGAATTAAGGCTAAACTTGTAAAGGTTGTTATGTTTAGACCTTTCCCAAAAGAGGAGCTATCCAAAGCTTTAGAGGGTGTTGAAAAGGTTGTGGTTTTTGACAGGAATATCTCGATGGGGAAGGGTGGAATCGTTAAGGATGAGATTGCAGGTGCCTTGGGTTTGGGAAATGTCATAGGGGTTGTTTGTGGACTTGGAGGAGTTGATGTTTCCGAAACAGATATGGCAAAAGTTTCAAGAGGCGTGTTAGACGGCAAAGTAAAAGATGACATGATACTGTGGGGTGAAGTATGAGTATTCCAAAACAGGAGATAATGCAGTCCAACCATCTTGCCTGTCCCGGATGCGGTGCAGCACTTGCTATGAGGTTGGCTTTAAAAGCACTGGGTAAAAATACAATGGTTGTCATACCAGCGTGTTGCTGGACGATAATAAATGGAACCCATGGAAACAATTTTGCCGGGGTTCCTGTTTTTCATACGGCATTTGCAACAACAGCCGCAGTTGCAGCTGGTATTAAAGCTACACTTGAGAAACAGGGTAAAGATGACATAACTGTAATGGGATGGGCAGGTGATGGCGGAACTTTTGATATTGGTCTTCAGGCTCTCAGTGGAGCGGCAGAAAGAAACGACGATATAATATATGTTTGTTATGACAATGAGGCATACATGAACACGGGAATCCAGAGGAGCTCGGCTACACCAATTGGGGCAGAAACAACCACCACTCCTTCTCCAACCGTAAAGGATCGACCCAAAAAAGACCTTATGGAGATTGTGGCTGCTCATGATGTTCCGTATATTGCCTCTGCCACCATATCGTATCCCAATGACCTTATAAAGAAGTTTGAGAAAGCCAAAAGCAAAAGGGGTTTTAAACTTATACACATATTCTCCCCATGTCCACCCGGCCATAAATTTCCCGAGAATAAAACTATAGAGATTTCAAAGTTAGCGGTTGAGACTGGGGTCTTTTTGCTTTATGAAATAGAGGATGGGAAGTATAAAATTAACAAGAAACCGAAGTTTAGAGAGCTCGATGACTATCTGAATGCTCAGGGTAGATTCAGGAATACTCCGGAGGAGCAAAGGGAGGTTTTGAAAGAGTTTATCAGAAAAAGGTGGGAGAAACTTTTAATCAAAGCTGAAAACTTCGGATAGTTTTTAACGGGGGAGCTAATAGGTGAAATGCGAGATAGATATTATTATCGACAGGAAGTACAGGTGGCATTTGAAGGAACTCCTTGAGGATGAGGGTCTTAATTTTCGTGAGTGGCTCGTTGAGTTCCACAATGATAGGTCTATAGTGAGCTTTGAGGTTGATGACAAAGAGGAGGAACTTTTAAAAAAGCTGTTTGACTTTTTGAAGAAGAATGCAGGTGCGAGAATAGTTCTACCAGATGGAAATAGAATTAATCCCACGAAGGAGAGGTTCGAAGAGTTTTATAGGGTGGTTTGCAAATATCTTGTTGAGGGGTAGATTTTATGGCGATAAAGCAGTTGACCTACGATGATATCAAGATTGATATAGATTTCGACCTGGGTGGAGTTGAAACCGATGGCTCTTTAGTCTATCAGAAAAGGATAGAGCTTGCTTTAGATAAGCTTGTTAATATAAAAAGCTTTGACCATAACCTTTATATCTGTGGCAATCTGAGCAGGGATGATAAACACACAATAGTTAATATGATTAAGAACCAAACGAAGGATAAAGATATCTCTCTGTTTGATTACTGCTATGTAAACAACTTCAAAAATCCTAAGGAGCCGAAGGTAATAAAGCTCAAACCCGGTGAGGGTAAAAAGTTTAAGAAACTGATGGACGATTTTGTGGACTACCTTGTAAAAACCGTTCCCAAGGTGTTTGATAGCAAAGAGTATGAGGAGAAGATACAGGAGGTAGTTAAGGAGTTTGAGGAGAAACAGAAAGAGCTCTATGAAAATCTGCAGAGGAAAGCCAATGAGTTGGATTTTGTGGTTAAGTTTTCTCAAATGGGAATACTCGTAAACCCTGTTATTGCTGGTAGGATTATTGGAGAGAGGGAGTACAATAGCCTATCTGAGGATATAAAGAAATCAATAGACGAAAAAAGAAAAGAGCTTGAGAAGTACATAGATGAATTCCTTTCCAAAAGCAAAGAACTTGAGAAGAAGAAACAGGATAAGCTTAAAAAAATAAATGACGAAATGGCTCTATTTATCGTTTCTGGCAAAATCGACGAGATAAAAAAGGAGTTTGAGGACAATAAGGATGTTGAAGAGTACTTAGACAACATAGAGGATTTCACATTGAAAAATATATCTATATTTCTCCCGCAAAAGAATCAGGCTTTCCCATTTCTCCAGATGCCCATGAAATATACAGAGTATAGAGTAAATCTGTTTGTGGATAACAGCGAAACCAAGGCAGCACCTGTAATTTATGAAGAGAACCCTACATACTACAATGTTTTTGGAAAGCTTGAAAAGCAGGCTTATTTTGGTGCTTTTATTACAGATTTTACTCACATAATAGCAGGCTCTATACACAGGGCAAACGGAGGATATTTGATACTTGACGCATTCAGTGTTCTCATTAATCCAGTGGTGTGGGAGACACTGAAGCGAACCCTTCTTTCAAGCAAGGCAACGATTGAGGAGATGTCCGAAAAATACGGAATTATAGCAGCAGAGACATTGAAACCGGAGCCCATAGAACTGGATTTAAAGGTTGTTTTGATTGGTCCTGAATTTATATTCGATATTCTTTTTGAATATGATGACGAATTTGCCAAACTTTTTAAGATTAAAACGAACTACGATTACGCAATACCAAAGCAGGAATCGGTAATAAAAAGGTATGTGTCCACTGTTCTTAAGTATTGTGATGAGAAAAATTTAAAAAAGCCAGACGCTTCAGGTTTCAAAGGGCTTCTAAAGTATTCAAGCAGACTGGCTGAAGATAGAGAAAAACTCTGGGCTTACACAAGTAGTGTAATAGATATAGTGAAAGAGGCTCAATTCGTTAGCAGTTCGGATAGTTTAAAGTACGAAGACATAAGACTTGCCATTAATG
>WFQQ01000042.1 GCA_015486965.1 Desulfurellaceae bacterium | reverse complement strand
GATAAAACACCTATCAAGGGCTACGAAATTCACATGGGCAGAACAAAGGTGAATTCTGGTTTTAGGCCTATAAAACTTACAAAGAGGAATCAAAAACCAACGGATGAGTCTGATGGCGCCGCCTCTAAAAAGAGCCATGTGTGGGGCACATACATTCATGGGCTTTTTGATAACTATACATTTAGACATGCTTTCTTAAGAAAAGTAGCCAGAGATAAATTTAAAATACCGACTTTTGTAAATCTTGAGGAGCACAGAGATAAAAAAATAGAACAACTGGCAGAGCACTTTGAAGCTCATTTAAATATGGAGAGGTTTAAAGAGCTATTTTTAAGCAACGGCTAAAAAACCTTTTATATTTTGAAGACAAAATTTTTAAAGTTGACCCGAATAACCCACTTGAAAATCAAAGGCTAATGTGTTATTTATAAGACTGCTAAGGGAGGAGTGGCCGAGTCTGGCTTAAGGCGGCGGTCTTGAAAACCGCTGAGCCCGCAAGGGCTCCGTGGGTTCGAATCCTACCTCCTCCGCCAGTTTTAAGGAGAGGTGGCCGAGCTGGCTGAAGGCGCTCGCCTGCTAAGCGAGTGTGTGGGCTAAAACCTGCACCGAGGGTTCGAATCCCTCCCTCTCCGCCATTCAATCCATTTCGTTGATTCTCTCCTTAATAATGGATGCAATCCTCAAGCTTATTCCCTTAACCGAAGCTATCTCCTCTATAGATGCTTTTCTTATGTTATCTATGCTTCCAAACTTTTCAAACAGAGCCTTTTTCCTCTTTGGACCTATAAATTCCACTCTATCCAGAGCACTTGAAAGTACATACTCTTTTCTTTTCTTCCTATGGAATTCTATTGCAAACCTGTGAGCCTCATCCCTTAGCCTCTGTAGAAATTGTAGAACATCTCTATCAACACTTATCTCGCCAAACTCACTGTACACTTTATCTTCCACATCTCCTTTTGACCTAACTGCCCTCTTATCTGTTTTTTCCTTAGATATCCCTAAAACTGCCTGACCTTGACCAAAAACCTCTTTAGCCGCCTTTACCTGTATTAAGCCCCCATCCACCACAACGATATCTGCAACTCTATTTGAACTGTTTAAAAGCAACCTTTTATGTCTTGACAGCATCTCCTTCATTGCGTCAAACTCATATTTATGTTCAAGATTAAATCTCCTATACATAGACTTATCGAAACCACCAAGAGTATATCTCACTACACCGCCAACAATACTCTCAAAACCAATATGAGAGACATCCGCTACATCTATCGTAATTGGAAGCTTGTTAAGGCTGGTGAGTTCCCTTAATTTCTCGAAGATTTCGATATCACCTTGAAAACGGCTTAAGTGCAAGCTTAAGTTGAGCTTCGCATTCTTTTTTGCAAGCTCCAAAAGTCTTTTTCTTTTTCCCCTTCTTGGGACAACAATTTGAACACTTTTTGTAAGACTCAAAGCCTGCTTCAGGGTTGACATACTGCTTAGTGGCTCTGTGATGATTACATCCGGTATTACCTGATTCATAGAAAGGTAGTATTGGATAAAAAAGCTTTCCAATAGCTCATCCTTTGATGTTGTATCATAAAAAAAGAAACTCCTGCTTCCAACGATATTTGAAAACCTAACACTCATCAGATAGACACAGCTTAAATTCTCTTCAGACTCAACCGCTATCACATCAGAAAACTCCTCATTCACCTCGGATACACTTTGGGAATTCTCTAAAAGTTCTATAGCCTTGAGCCTATCCCGTACCTTTATAGCCTTTTCAAACTCCAATTTTTCAGAGAGTTCCTTTAGCTCCCTTTCAAGTTGCTTTTTAATTCTCTTTGGATTTGTCAGAATGCTTCTGATTTCATCAATAACCTTTAAATACTCATCCCTTGAAACATTTCCAATGCACGGGGCAAGACACTTTCCCATCTGATAATAAATACAAGCACTCTTTGAACCTTGACACTGGCTGTCGTTTTTCTGGGCTATCTTAAATGTGCTCTTTAACAGCTTAAGAAGGTTTTTTAGTCTATCCACAGGTGTTATGGGCCCAAAATAGAAATCACCTTTCTGTTTGACTCTCCTTGCTATAGATAATCTTGGAAATTTCTCCGAATAACTAATCCTTAAGTAGGGATAGCTCTTGTCATCCCTCAGGACAACATTGTAGGGAGGTCTATATTGCTTAATAAGGTTCGATTCAAGGAGTAAAGCCTCAAGCTCATTTTCTACAGCTATAACCTCAACACCGAACGCCTCCCTTACAAGAGACTGTTTGAAGAAATCAAGCTCTTTCCCATAGACATAGCTTCTCAATCTATCCCTCAAGGATTTTGCCTTCCCCACATACAGCACTTCATCATCTTTTGAATAGATTATATAAACGCCTATCTGCTTGGGGATTTCTTTTAAAAGCTCACGATTTTTGAATATTTCAAACTTTTGTCTCATCTATAAAAAACACAGAGCCATATGGCATCTTTGGATGTACTTTCCACCCTGTGTCTCTTGTGGGGCTCAATAATTAAATAGTCGCCCCTTTTTAGCTTAACATAGCCTTCATTCTCAAAAAACAGGGTTGCTCTACCTTGCATTAGCAAAACAAATTCATACTCATTCTGGTCATAGAAAAACCCCTCGGAAGAACAATCACCGTTCGACACTATTCTTTCTATCCTAATACATCCTTTTTCAACTATACTTTCAATCACCTCTTTTGTTGTGTCAGGTAGGTTTTCAAATACATTCCTCACGCCAGTCAAATACATCCCCCAGTGTTTTTTCCATGGCTTTGACAATCTCCTCTACTCCTATATCAACCACATTATTTATCTTTAATCTATCCTCAATGGTTTTTCCTACAATCTTTGCCTTTATTCCAAGTTGTTCGGCGAGTTTTAACACATCATCGTGATTTTCCGTAGCCAAAATAATTACACCCTGGGTTTCACTAAACAGGTAAAAATCGCCCCTACCCTCAATGTCAAGCTCAACTTCCACTCCAATGCGTCTCTCATAACACATCTCACACAAAGAGATTGCTATACCACCCTCAGATATATCGTGGGCAGATGAGACTAAATTTTGCTCAACACAACTTTTCATAAAAGAGCTAAGCCTGAGATGGTGCTCGTAATCAAACTCAGGCAATTTACCCTCAACCCTACCGAAAAATCTTTTCAAATATGCACTTCCACCAAGCTCTCCACTTTTGATTTCACCGACCATTATGACAGATTGCCCCGTTTTAACAAAATATCCTTTCGGTGCATACAGTGGTTTTCGATGCAGACCAACCATACCTATCGAG
>WFQQ01000041.1 GCA_015486965.1 Desulfurellaceae bacterium | reverse complement strand
GGAATGAGATAATTATTACAAAAACGGGACTTGTGGCCACAAGTGTCACGGAGCTTGCTATGGAGGTGTATTTGATGGATGCTATCCATGTTATGAAGTGTAAACTCAAGAACAGGCCGCTGATTATCGCAATCGTTAAATCTCTGCTTGTTTTGGTTTTTATACTGATTTTTTTGAGTTTTGCGTAGGATACAAGTATCATAGAGGCTATAAGTAGTCTGTATGAGCTTATTATGATGGCTGGAACATCGTAGGTCAACTTAATTAGTATGCTTGAGAGCGATACAGATAGTATGCCAATTAAAAGAACTAAGTATATCTTTACCATTTTTTAAACCTTACAAGAGGGCCGACCTCGCTTACAAAAAGCCCTAAAAACATTATAGCTCCACCAAGGTAAACCCTCTCTGACAGAGCCTCTTTACCTATCAAATAGCTGAAAATGGCGGAAAACACAGGTTCCATTATAAATATTATGGCGGTTTTTGTCGGTGTTGTGTATTTCTGTGCTGTGTTTTGTATTACGAAAGCGTAAACGGTTGCGAAGACAGAAGTTATGATAAAGGATGTTATTAGGTATAAAGTCCAGCGTTCTGGGATTAGGTAGGGCTCGCTAAACAGAGACACAGCCGTTGATAGTATGGACATGGTGGTTATCTCTACTACTGTCAGTAGGTATGTGTCGTGTTTCCTTGAATACTTGTCCGTTAGAATTATTTGAATGGCTACAAATACTGCACAGATTATGGTCAATATCTCTCCTGTAGAGATTGTTAGGTTTTTGTTAAACGACATTAGCATGACCCCAATAAACGACAGGACTGCTCCAATTTGAGAGTATATTCGGGGAATTTTTTTAAGCAGAAAAGCCGATAGTATTGGGGTGAAAATAACATTCAATCCTGTTAGGAAGCCCACTATGGTTGCGGGAGAGTATTTTAGAGCGACCGTTTGAAAGGCGTAGGCTAAAAACAGGACTACGCCAAGTATAGCACCGTCTCTGAGCAGTTTTCTGTCTATGTTTTTCAATTTAGGAAAAAACATCAAAATAAGTAGAATGCTCGCAATCCAGAACCTGATGGATAGAAAGGCGAAGGTTGGCATCTCCTCTATTGCCTTTTTTACGATAATAAATGTGCTCCCCCAGAAAATGGTTACAGAGAGCAGAAGCAGGTCTGCTATATACTCCTTCGATAGTTTAAACATCATGACTCCTTTTGGAGTGGTATAGATTTTCAAGTATTACTCCAGCAATTATCAAAAAACCACCTATAAACTGGTATTTGTTGAGACTTATGTGAAGAAAAATATACGCCATGATTATTGTAAAGACAGGTTCAACCGAGGAAAAGACGCTGGCTAAAGCAGAGCCTATGAGCTCTATGGCCAAAAATAGAAACATGATGGCGGAGAATGTAGGTATCAATCCCAATAGAACCCCTACTGCCAACTGGTAAATATTTTTTGGCATAGAGAAGTTGCTGAGTGAAATTATAAGAAAAGATATAAATGCAAAAAGTATTGTGTAAAAGCTAAAAGCTATTGGGTTCTCGTTTTTAACGAAAGCCTGAACAAAAATTAGGTATATGCTGTAGATGAGCATGGCTGAGAATGCGTAAGCTATACCTAAAAGCTTTAATTTATGTCTGAACGCATCGTGAAAAATAAAACCGAAGCCCAACAGTATAATGCCAATGAAGAGTATTTGCCAAAAGGTTATCTTCTCTTTAAAGACAAGGTAGGAGATGAGGGTGACGGCTGCGGGGTAGAGATACAGAATAAGTTCAACGACATTGGGAGAAACATACTTTATGCCTTTAAAGAAACAAAAAGCCTGTGCCGTATAAAGGACAGAGCCTGTGAAGGCAGATTTTAGTATAAGCTTTGGAGTTGGCTTCAGGATGTAAGGTCTGGTCAAAAGAAAGAATCCACCCATTGTAATGGTTGCAAAAAAGAACCTGTAAAGCAGCATTTCTGAAGCTTTCAAGCCAGAGTTGTAGCCTATTTTTATGAGTATGGCTAAGGTTGCAAAGCTTAGAGCAGATATAAATGAATAGATTACACCTTTCGTTAACGTTCTGGTCATAAAACACCTTGTTAAAACAAACTTCCATTGATATACTAAATAGAAAACTTTTTTACAAGGGGAAAGGGAATGATTAACACAAAGTCTCTTAGAGAGCAGGTTTACGACTATTTGAGGGACAAGATTAACAGAGGAGAGATTAAGGGCGGAGACTCTATCAATATCGATAGGCTAAGTAAAAATTTAGGTATAAGCAGAACCCCTTTAAGGGATGCCCTTATAATGCTTGAAAGTGATGGATTTGTTGAGATTAAAGCCAGAAGGGGTGTGGTTGTAAAAAAACTTACATTGAAGGATATAAGAGATTATTACCAAATAATCGGTGGTCTTGAGTGTGCTATAGTTTCTGATATTGGTGAAAAAGTAAATGGTGATATTATAGATTTTATGCAAAGTTGCAATATGGAGATGAAAAAGGCTTTAGATAGGGATGATTTTGACGGTTATTATGAATGGAATTTGAAATTTCACGATGCGTATTTGAACCTAAGTGATAATGAGAGGGCGTTAAAGATAATTAACATTTCAAGGCAGAGGCTTTACGATTTTCCAAGGAGAAAAGCCTATGTGCCCGATTGGGAGTATAACTCATTGGAAGAGCATGAAGAGATAATCAAGCTTTTTAGGGAAGGGAAGTTTAAAGAGGCAGGACTTTTTATAAAAGATGTCCACTGGTCTTTTGAGGTGCAAAAAGATTACATTTTGAGGTACTACTCAGACGCCACCAATAATACTTGACAGTTTAACAGTCCGTTGTTATAAAACTCTTGGCTGCCCCGATAGCTCAGTAGGATAGAGCACAGGATTCCTAATCCTGGTGCCGCAGGTTCGAATCCTGCTCGGGGCACCATGAAAAGCCTATCAGTAAGCCAATCTTGAGAGACATCTCAAGGTTGGCTTTTTTAGTTTCTCATGATTAGTCCCCTATTAGTCCACAAAAATGAAGTTGATTACCCTTAGATGGACTAAGGGTGTTTTTTCTTTTTTTTCCTTTTGTTTTTTACTTACTCCAAAATATAAAATCCACTTTTTTATCTACACAACCGTCACTCATTGATTTTTCCTTATCTTATCAAGGTTTTCTGAGTGACAATTGATTGTGAAAAAAGTGTAGGTTGAAAATAGATCAACCGTCACTGCCCAGTTCTTTTATTGTATTGGGATTTTCAAGACAGTGACGGTTGTGTAGGTTATTTTTCTGTTTTATCTACAGTGGATATGGT
>WFQQ01000040.1 GCA_015486965.1 Desulfurellaceae bacterium | reverse complement strand
GTGTGAATATCAGGGAGAGCAACCTTTTACACCACCTGAATAACCCAGAGCTAAAGAAACTGTTAAATAAGAACAATAGCAACAAACCAAATCTACAAAAGGAGTTGAAAGACGACTATCAGCTCTTAAGGGCTATAGAGCTGATTAAGGCTGAGGATATTATATGCTCAAGAAAACAGGGTTAGTTCTGCTAACCCTTATTTTTCTCTCAACAGATGCTTTCTGTGGGAGCAGTCTCTACTTTTTTAAGAAAAAGAGGCTTGCCATAGTCATAGACGATATGGGGTATAATATTAATCTTACCCATAAGTTTGAAAGCTTGGGGTTGCCCTTTGCCTTTTCTTTTCTACCATACGCTCCTTTTTCGCAAGAGTTGTCCAAAGAGGCTTCTGATAAAGGGTTTGTTGTTATGATACACATGCCGAGTCAACCTGAAGACTATCCCCTGCACAACCCCGGAAGTGATGCTATATTCTTATGGAGCACAAAGGTTGATACGATTAAAAAGCTGAAAGAGGCGTATAAAGTGATTCCCACCGCACTCGGTTTAAACAACCATATGGGTTCTGCTATATTAAGAGACAGGAAGCATCTCGATTACATTATGGAGTTTCTAAAGGATAACAACCTTTTCTTTGTCGATTCTGCAACAGTTAAGGATAGCCTTGGGTGTGCCGAGGCTATAAAGTTTAAGGTGCCGTGTGCAAGGAGAAATGTGTTTTTGGATAATTTTAAAAGGGTGCCTTACATTAAAAACCAGATTAGAGAGGCAGTGAGGCTTTTAAAGAAAAAAAACGATGTTCTCGCCATAGGGCATTGCAATATAAAAACCTACGAAGCACTTTACGAGATGAGATACATATTAAAGAAATATATGGTGCCTGTTATTTTTGTGTTGAGATGATTCTGGCATTTGATACCTCTTGCGACGATACATCTGTAGCTATATTAAAAAGAGACGGAAGCTATGTTAACCTTGTCTCCTCTCAGGATGAAATCCATAAGAAACTTGGTGGCGTTGTACCAGAGCTTGCAGCAAGGAGACACTCAGAGGTGATTGCCCACCTAACAAAAGAGGCTATAGATAGAGCAGGGCTTGGGTTAAAAGAGATAGAGTACATAGCAGTCACTGTAGGTCCAGGACTTTTGCCTAGCTTGCTTGTTGGTGTTGCCTTTGCCAAGTCTCTTGCCTACTCTCTCAAACTTCCTGTAATTCCCGTAAATCACATTGAGGGTCATATTTTTGCTCCATTTTTTAAGAGAGAATTGAAGTTTCCTTTTCTTTCTCTGGTTGTTTCCGGGGGGCACACCCACCTTTTTCTTGTGAAGGGTATCGGAAAGTACAGGCTCATTGGCAGGACGCTTGATGATGCTGTGGGCGAGGCGTTTGATAAGGTGGCAAGGATTTTGAACCTCGGATACCCCGGCGGACCTGTAATCGACATGTTGTCAAAAAGTGGAGATCCCTATAGATTCAAGATTCCCCAAGGATTGAAATATGAAAAAAGCTTTAATTTCAGCTTCAGCGGAGTGAAGACTTATGTCAAAAACCTTGTTAATAAGATGGGTGCGCTGTCAAAAACTGATATTGCAGACATTGCCGCATCATTCCAACGAGCATCTATTGATATACTTTTGGAAAAGACTGTTAGAGCTTCAAAAGAGCTGGGTGTTAATACTGTGTCAATATCTGGTGGTGTCTCTGCGAACTCATACTTAAGAGAGCTCTTTAAAAAAGAGGCAGATAGACAGGGTTTTAAAGCGGTGCTACCTTCTAAAGAGATGACAACAGACAACGCTTTAATGATAGCATATAGAGCATCACTTGATTTAACCTCTGCTACCGATGATTACTCTACCATAGAGGCAAACCCGTCACTTTCTGTCTAACAGACCACTTCATTTTATATTCATTTAATTAAAAACTTGGGAGGCCAGAATTTAGATGTTGTTATAATATATGTTTAAAAACTTGAAGTGTATATTTAATTATGTATAATTATTCTTGATTAAAAGTAAGTTGCATGTGAAAGCTTATGTATTTTATTAAACATTCTTTGAAGGTTTTGGTGGTCTTACTGTTTCTTGCACTTGTTTCTTGTAGTGTTAAGCCACCCGAAGAAAAAGAGATAAAGAAAGGAAAAAATAAAATTGAAATCGTGTTCGAGGGAGTTATATACCCTTCAAAATCTTTCAAAATAGTTTCACCACTTTCAGCAAGGATTGAAAAGATTTACAAGCACAATGGAGACAGGGTTAAGAAAGGCGATAAAATAATAAAGTTTGACATGAGCTCTCTTGAGATAGAGTATAAAAAGGCTTTGATCGATTACAGAATTGCAAAAATAAAGGCTGAAAGCGTAGGGTTTTTTGGATTTACGCCTCAAAATAGGGTTATTTTAAACAATGCAAAGAATCAATTGCTAAAAACATACAATCTTTACAAAAACGGCTATCTATCGTTATCTGAACTTAGGAAAGCGGAGGATAGGTATGAGACTGTGCTTGACAAGGTCTTATCCAACGAGAGAAGCTACAGGACTCTTCTTCTGGAAAGGAAAAAAAAGATGAAGGAGGGAGAGGAGAATGTTAAAAAAGCCTATCTCAACTTAAAAAAGATAGAGAGTAAGCTAAGGTTTGAATATATTAAAAGTCCC
>WFQQ01000039.1 GCA_015486965.1 Desulfurellaceae bacterium | reverse complement strand
GAAAAACCCCTTATCCCTGAAAATCCTCAAATCATGGGTGCGTTTGGAGCTGCACTATTGGGTTTGTCAAAGTGATACCTCTATCATTCTCCTTGCAACATCCTCCGTTAATTCAACCCTGCTGAATACGCTTGAACCATCAGTCAAAGCGAGCTCTACAATTTTTTTCTCATGTTCAGGTCTATATCCAAGTTCAAGAAGTCCTGACGGTAAATTTGATAGGCGTCTAACCTCTCTCAAAAAATCCCTGACGATATTCAGAAACTCTTCTGCTCTATCACTTTCATTTCCTAAAAAGTCGCACCTTACAGCATTCAAAAGCTCAGAAAAATCACCTTTTGCTCTATCGAGATTTTCCTTTAGTCCTGACAGTAAAAATATAGAAACCGCAACGCCGTGCGGTATGTGTAAGACCGCTCCAGCAGCATGGGCAAGACTGTGAACAATACCCACCATGCTGTTTGAAAAAGCCATTCCAGCCATAGTTGATGCAACAAGCATATTGAACCTTACCCTTTTGTCTTTTCCGTTCTCAATAGCTCCGATTAAATTATCAAATATCAACTTTACGGCTCTAAAAGATAGGGCTTTGCTCATCTCATTTGATTGAATACCGATATACGCCTCTATTGCATGGCTTAGGGCATCCATACCACTTGCCGCAGTCAACTTTTTCGGCAGGGAAACGGTTAGCTCAGGCTCAAGAACTGCCATATTCGGGACTAAAAACTCAGAGGCAAAGGCAATTTTAGAGCCGCTACTCCTGTCAAAGATAACGGCAACTCCACTAACCTCAGAGCCCGTCCCGGCTGTTGTGGGTATAGCCACGAAAAAAACCCCACCACTTCTAAGATTATCCGCACCAGAGAGTACAAACAAATCATCTGTACCTTCAGCAACCATCATTCTCAAAGCCTTTGCCGTATCTATGACACTACCACCACCAAGAGCAATTATCGCATCACAATTTTCACTTATAAAAAGCCTGTAAGCTTCCTTAACTGAATTGACAGAGGTTTCAGGGGGTATATCGCTGAAAACTAAAGGCAGCTTGAATTTATACTCATCAAAAGCCTGCTTAACGAGTGCGAAAATTCCTGCAGAAACTATGCCTTCGTCTGTCAACACAATAGGCTTTTTAACACCTCTGAGTTCGAGTTCATAGGGCAGTCTAAAAATAGAGTCAGAACCAGCTATTATCTTTGTAGGAATAGAGAACTCAACAGTCATAGCTATCTCCCAAAACTCGTTATACAGTAAAGGTAAAATCTATAAAAAGTGAGTTTCCCTTTGACACCGGTTTTTTTGAAATCCTTAAAAGCCCTTCTAATCCAAAAATCGGGGAAAACCAGAGCCTGAAGTCTTTTTATGGCTCCTGTTAAAGCTAAAGCTTTAGCGATTGAGCCCTTTAGAATAATACCCTTTTGGGCAAAGGCCTCTTCGATGGAAATCAAGCCCGCAAATGTTTTGAAAGCCGTACAGAGCTCTTTAAAAACCATCTCAATCTCACAGCTCTCATTGGTGCTGTCAACTGTAATACCGCCTCCGTTCAAAACCACTTTTACTGAAAGTCCTGTTTTCAAAATACCCATTGAAAAACATCTTACATTGGCTTCAAGTAGTGCTCTTTTAAACTCCACATCGTTATAGTAAAGAAAAACTACCGCCCTTTTGAAAATATTCAAGAGCAATCTTAAAACGAACTCTTTACTCTTAACAAATCTGCACATATTAAAGATTATATTGACTTATAAAGCAAACTCAAATAGATTTTTCAAAAAATGGGGGGTGTAAGGTGACCAAATTAGAAGAATTGGTAAAAAAACAGAGGGAGTTTTTCTCAAGCGGCAAAACCCTGGATGTAGATTTCAGGATATCGGCGTTAAAAAAGCTTAAAAAAGCAATAAATAGAAACGAAGATAAAATCTACAGAGCCCTCAAAGACGACTTAAACAAACCAAAATTTGAGGCATTCGTTGGAGAGATTGGATTTGTATTAAAAGAGATAGATTTTGTTATTAAGCACCTCAAGGAGTGGGCAAAACCTGTCAAAGTTCCAACGGATATAGTTAACTTCCCTGCGACAAGCCGTATATATCACCAGCCATACGGTGTAAGTCTAATTTTCAGCCCCTGGAACTATCCATTCCATCTGGCAATGATGCCACTCATTGGCACAATAGCTGGTGGGAATACGGCTATATTGAAACCGTCTGAATATGCCCAATCCACCTCAAGTATTGTAAAGAGTCTCACAGCAGAAACCTTTGAAGAGGAGTATATTGTAGTCGTTGAGGGAGACAAAACAGTATCAGAAAAACTGCTTGATTTAAAGTTTGATAAAATATTTTTCACAGGAAATTCAGAAGTTGGAAAAATCGTAATGAAAAAAGCAGCTGAACATTTAACTCCAGTGACACTCGAGCTGGGCGGCAAAAGCCCCGTTATAGTGTTAGGAGATGCAAATATAAAAATGGCTGCAAAGCGCATTGTGTGGGGCAAGTTTTTTAACGCCGGCCAAACATGTGTGGCACCGGATTATGTCTGCATTGAAGAAAGTGTTTACGAAAACTTTAAAAACGCAATTTTGAAAGAAACAGAAAAGTATTACAAGCTCAAAAAAATAGAGAGACACTATTCAAAAATTGTAAACATAAAACACTACAAGAGGCTTTTAGGTCTAATTGAAAAAAGCACGGTCATTTTGGGTGGACACTACGATGAAAGCAAGCTTTTTATCTATCCAACAGTAGTGGAAGCCAAAACCAACAGCGCCATTATGGAAGATGAAATATTCGGACCTATACTGCCACTTTTAAAGTTTAAAGACTACGAAAGCATGAGGGATTACATAAAATCCAAACCGAAACCTCTGGCACTTTATATCTTCACAAAATCTGATAATCAAAAAGAAAGGGTGCTCAATGAAATTCAATCGGGTGGTGTAACAATCAATGATACATTGATACACCTATCGAGCAATTACCTGCCTTTTGGTGGAATAGGCGAAAGCGGTATGGGTATATATCACGGAAAATATTCATTTGACGAGTTCACACAAAAAAGAGCCGTTATGGAGAGAAAAACCTATGTAGAGTTCCCTTTGAGATACCCACCCTACACCCCTATAAAACTAAGCACTGTCAAAAAGCTTTTTTAAGACTTCAAACCAGTTTCAAACCTTTTCAAAAGCTCTCTACCATCAACCTCTAAATTCATTCTGCCAGCAAACCTAAGTGATTCCTCCAGCGAATTGTATAAGCTGTGATTTATAACCTTTTTTGTATTTGATACAGTTTTATAAGGATTACTTGCTATCTTTAGGGCTAAGCTTTTTGATACCTCCATAAGTTCCTCTTTTGAATCACATACCTTTAACAAAAGTCCAGCGCTGTAAGCCTCATCAGAGCTAAATACACTGGATGTGTAAGCCCAATATTTAACAATCTGTTCATTCAAAATCCTGCTCAGATGCTGAAGAACTCCCAAATCTGCAACAACCCCTAACTTCGTCTCTGCTATAGAAAATTTAGCCTTTTTAGTCGCAATTCTCAAATCACACGCTGAAGCTAAATCCAGCCCAGCCCCCACACAGTACCCATCAATCGCAGCTATATAAATTTTTTCTGAATTGAATATGGATAAAAATGTATCCTGCATAAACTTTATGTGCTCCCACAAGTTGAAATCTTGATTGGATTTCATGTAGCTAAACAGGTCATAAAAATCCAGACCCGAAGAAAAGCTGCCTCCTTCACCTACAACAATGACAACAACGGTGCTATCATCACCATCGATTCTTTCTATAGCATCGGAAAGCTCTTTGAACATAGAAACATTAATTGCATTGAGTTTTTCTGCCCTATCGAGCTTCAAAAGGCTAATTCCACTCTCTAAATGCTCAAGTTCGATAGTGTTGTAGCTCACTTTTTAAACCTCTCTAATATCTCTCTAAATTCTTTAGAAATCACCTTTGGCTTTTTTGTCTTACCATCGAGATAGACCATTTTGGTTTTTCCCAAAGCATATTCAAATCTATCATCATGCATGATATAAACGATATCGAAGCTTGAGTTCCCAATATTCTCAATGTAGAGTTTTATCCTTAAATTCACATCCAAAGTTATGGGCTTTTTAAAGGTGCACTCAGAGCGAGCCACCACAATCATGTCATCAAGAACAAACCTATTGAGGAGATCATGCCTCCTCAAAAGTTCCACACGAGCCTGCTCCATGTAGGTGAAGTACACTGCACTATTAACATGGGAATATGCGTCTAAATCTCTAAACCTTATCTGAATGGGTACTTCAAACATCACTCCTCCGCCTTCTTCAATCCTAACATCTCCTCTTTCAAATCTTCAGAGTACGGATGTGATCCAAAATATGCCATTAAAACAGCCTTTTGAAGCAATCTGGAACCCTTCACACAGCCAGAGAGCTCAGAGTTATAAAACACGCAAAGGTCTCCATTTTCATGGAATACAAGTTTAATCTCATCGCCAGGCTTCACCTTCTTTTTAAATAGAGCCAAAAACTTCTTTTCCGCATCGGTGCCCAAAATCTTTTTAAAGTTATGTTTGAAATCCTTGACAAATGTATCCCTGATCTGTTTTGCCTTAACTGTGTGGAGAAAGTGCATAACTATGACCTTTGGTCCCTTATCGTTTATCAACTCATCTGCAGACCTGATAGTTTTTATATCGCTATAAAGAGAACCCAGATAAACCTTAACCTTTATAAACAGTAGTTTGAAATACCTTATTCCGTATCCGTTTAAGTTTAATGTTTTGTTATCCACCCTAACACTGTTCGGTATATTAACGCCAGCGAAAGTCAAAGAGTTTGCACTACCTGATAAAACCACCAAAAATAGACCAACTACCAACAGAAAAACAACCCTTCTCATGTTAAACCTCCCTAATAACTTTCTTTTACGTAAACGATAATACCAAATATGCAGAAACTATTCAAGAGCTATCTACTTATGAAAGCGTAGGCGTTGTGATTGTGGATACTCTCAAAGTTTTCAACCTCAACGCTGAAGTGCTCAATCCTATAGTCGTCCTGGAGCTTCAAAGTTACATTTCGCGCTATGTCTTCAACAAACATGGGGTTGTTGTACGCTTTTTCGGTAACAAATTTCTCATCAGGTCTCTTTAAAAGGGCGTATATATCGCAACTTGCAGACTCTTCAGCGACATGTATCAGCTCCTCTATCCAGACAAACTCCTTAAGCTTAGCTGTTATCGTTACAATGCCTCTCTGATTGTGGGCACCGTATTCACTGATCTCTTTTGAACATGGACAGAGGCTCGTTATGGGCACAGAAACCGTGAGGGTTACTATTTCTTTTGTTTTATAATCACCGCTTGCCTCAACCCTACAATCGTAACTCATTAAAGATTTTATCCTGCTAACGGGAGCTATCTTTTCAACAAAGTACGGGAATTTCAATTCAATGTACGATTTCCTCGCATTCAGTCTATTCCTTAGCTCCTCAAGAATCTTGCCCAGCTTTCTGATGTCTATACTATCCCTATTTTCATTGAGAACCTCAACAAACCTGCTCATGTGCGTGCCTTTAAAATCGCTGGGTAGCATAACATACATATTAACTTCGGCTATTGTATGCTGCTTATTCCTTTGTTTATCAAGAAGTACAATCGGATACCTTAAACCCTTAACACCAACCCTATCTATAGGAATATCCCTATCGTCCTTTCTTGACTGAACATCTTCAAGTTCCAGCATACTGTAATTTTACAAAAAAACACCTCTTTTCACAACTTGACAATTCACTGGTAATGGATAATTTATACTCTCAGGAGGTAGTAAATGAACACTCTAAAAACAGCTTTCTTTTTAACCTTACTGACAGGGCTTTTTATAGTAATAGGGGACCTTTTGGGTGGCAGAGCTGGTGTAATAATAGCATTCATCTTTGCTCTGGGCATGAACTTTTTTAGTTATTTCTTCTCAGACAAAATAGCCCTTGCCATGTATAGGGCTAAACCTGTATCTCAAGAAGAAGCACCTGAACTCTACGCAATAGTGAAAACATTGTGCGAAAGGGCTAATCTACCAATGCCAAGAATCTATATCATTCCTCAAGCCGCTCCAAACGCCTTTGCAACGGGAAGAGACCCCAAACACGCAGCTGTTGCTGTAACACAGGGTGCGTTAGAGCTTTTAACAAGAGAAGAATTAATGGGCGTTTTGGGACACGAGCTTGGTCACATCAAACACAGGGATATACTAATCTCAACTATAGCGTCAACCATTGCCGGTGCCATAATGTTTTTAGCAGATATGATAAGATGGGCTGCCATATTCGGTGGTCTCTCTGGTGATGACGATGAACACCCAATAATCCTGATAGCCATGGCAATCGTAGCACCGTTTGCGGCTATGTTGATACAGCTTGCTATATCAAGGGCAAGGGAGTATGAAGCGGATAGGGCTGGAGCAATCTACAGCGGAAATCCACTATATTTAGCAAGTGCTCTGGAAAAATTGGACGCTTACGCAAAACAGATACCCTTCAGGGGAAACCCCGCAACAGAGAACCTGTTTATTGTAAATCCATTCTCAGCAAAAGGCATAATGACACTGTTTTCTACCCATCCACCAATTGAAGAAAGAATTAGAAGATTAAGAGAGATGGCCGCTAACGGTATTTAATATCACCTTTAACGGCTCCTCTTTTTCTATATTAACCCACCTTGCATCCTTAAATCTGCTTCTAAAAAATGTCATCTGTCTTTTAATAAAAGATAGGGTATTCTTAACAATAGCCTCTACAAGCTCATCCTCGCTTTTTATCCTACCCTCAAGATAGTCAACAACCTCTTTGTATCCTATAGCTTTAAGTGAGGTGACACCGCCATAACCATTTTCCAAAAGCTGCTTTACCTCATCAACAAGACCAGCTTCAACCATAGCCTTTGTTCTCGCCCTCACCCTACCCTCCAGATACTCCTTAGATGCATTTAGGACGAAAACAACAAAACCGTCCCCGTATTCCCTGCCCTCTTTAAATCTACTGCTCAACACTACACCCTTATCAACATAAAAGCTCAAGCCTCTCTTTATCCTCTGGCAATCAGAGGGAGAAATTCTACGAGCCCACTCCTCATCAACAAGTTTTAGCCACTCATACAAATAAAAACTTCCCAGCTCATCGCATATATCATCGAAAAATTGCCTTACCCTGTCGTCAACAGATTCAACACTGTCAAGACCGTTAACCAAAGCATCGAGATAGAATCCAGTTCCTCCAACAACAATTGCCCGCTTTCCCCTCTCGTGGATATCATCTATCGCCTTCAAAGCACTCTTTAAAAATTCACCTGCACTGAAACCCTCGTCGGGCTCTTTTATATCGATTAGGTGATGTTTAACCTTACTTCTCTCCTCCTTTGTCGGCTTTGCCGTCCCTATATCCATATACCTGTATATCTGCATAGAGTCGGCGGAGATTATTTCACCGTCAATCCTTTTTGCAATCTCTATGGCAACCTCTGTCTTACCAGAAGCAGTAGGTCCAGTTATTACAATAGCTTTCACTTCAACAGTTCTTCTGGTGGTGTATACTCAAGCCCATGCGCATCAGCAACAGGTTTGCATGTAATTTTACCCAAAACAACATTCAGTCCCTTCCTAATGGACTCATACCTTTTAGCTGCCTCTCTCCAGCCGAGATCGGCTATTATGAGACCGTATTTTAAAGTTGCGTTGGTTAAAGCAAATGTCGAAGTCCTTGCATAGGCACCAGGCATATTGGCGACACAGTAGTGCAAGATTCCATCCACTTCAAATACAGGGTCTTGATGGGTTGTTGGATGGCTCGTTTCAACACAACCTCCCTGGTCTATGGAAACATCAACTATCACTGCCCCTTTCTTCATCGTTTTTAACATATCCCTTGTAATCAAACGGGGTGTCCTTGCACCGGGAATTAAAACAGTTCCAATAACGGCATCCGCATCCTTAATCTCCTCTGCTATTGCAAACTTGTTTGACATTATCATCTGACAGTTCTTGGGTAAAACATCCTCAAGGTAGCGCAAGCGTTCTGCATTTATATCCAGAACAAAAACAGTCGCTCCCATACCGCTTGCTACCTTGGCTGCATTAAGTCCAGCCGTTCCACCACCCAAAACAACAAATTTAGCAGAGTGAACGCCTGTGACTCCACCAGCCAAAACACCTCTGCCTCCGTAGGGTTTTGCAAGGTAGTAAGCAGCCATTATTGATGCCATCTTTCCAGCCACCTCACTCATTGGCTCAAGGAGAGGCAACTTACCATCAACTTCTATCGTCTCATACGCTATGGCAACAGCCTTTTTCTCCATCAAACCCAATGTCTGCTCTCTATCTGGTGCAAGATGCAAGTATGTGTATATAATTTGCCCCTCTTTAATCATCTCAATCTCAACAGGCTGTGGCTCCTTAACTTTCATTATCATTTCAGCGTTGTCAAATATCTCTTTAGCAGAACCCACAATCTTTGCACCCGCCTTAATAAACTCCTCATCCTCAATGCCACTGCCCATCCCAGCACTCTTTTCAATTATTACTTCATGACCGTGGTGGACAAACTCCATTACGCCAGCGGGCGTTATACCCACCCTGTTCTCGTTTGGCTTAATCTCTTTTGGAACTCCTACAATCATAAAAACCCTCCAAAAAATTTTTAGAAATTAACAAAGTTTTTAAATATAACCACAAAAACAACGCTTGCCACGCTCATAGCGGCAAACGCCTTCCATATCACTCTCTTTAGTTCTCTATGTCCGAAAATATAAGAGTACACACCCTTAACCAGCGTGTTTGTTATGCTCGATATAATTATCGTAATCAGGGCAACTTTAAGCCCTATAACACCCGTTTTCGCAAGCTGGCTCATGGAAACTGTTATAGGATCAACATCTGCAAGACCAGACACAAATCCAAGCACATAAACCCCTTTGGAGCCAAAATATAGATGGGCAAGCTTTGAAAGTACCAAAATGAGTGTGTAAAAGGCACCAAAAAATAAAGCATGGGTTATGTCGTATGGATTTGAAAACTCCACATCAACAACTGTAGAGCTACCCGGTCTCTTTAGTACAAAAATCATACCGAATATAAACATTGCAACACTGAAGAAAAAGAAACCGTAGGCTATTTTTGGGAAGATAACAAACATAATGATAAACTGCCTTATAAACATAATGGAGCTTGCAAGAATGATACCCATGGCAAGCTCTCCAGAGAGCTCAGGTGTCTCCAAGGAACGCTTAGAAAACGCAAGTGTCACAGCCGTTGAGCTCATCAAACCGCCAAATAGAGCAGTTATGAGTATACCTCTCCTTGAGCCAAAAAGTTTTGTTGCAAAGTATGCAGCAAAGGAGATGGTGGAAATCAGTATAACCATAACCCAGATGGAGCGGGGGTTGATTTTTAAAAAAGTAAACGATTTATTGGGCAAAATGGGGTACAATACAGCCGTTACGATTAGAAATTTCAGTATCGCAGCAACATCCCTTTTATATACATACTTTTCGATAAATGTGTGGAGTAGCTCCCTCAATGACAGTATCAAGGTTATAAAAATACTTAATGAGACAGCCTCTATAACATACCCTTTGGCAAGAACAACACCCAAAATAAATGTGAGAAGGCCTGCAACCTCTGTGGTTATTCCTTTTCTGTTAAAATATACAGCTTCGTATATATACTCACCCGTTATCATCAAACCAAAGCTAAAAAACACTATCGATGTAAACAGGGTGCTTTTTAGAAAATATTGGACTGAGAAACCAAGCATAGAGATTAAAGGAAATGTTCTAATGCCGCCAAAGTGCTTCTCCTCTATCTTTCTGTGGTAAGACTCCTGCTCAAGACCTATCAATCCCCCTATGAGTATGCTCAAAGAGAGCATCAAAAACCAGTGCGGAATCCAACGAAAAAAGTTATCTAAAACCATACCTAACCCATCTCCCCATATCTCACTAATAATATTATATATCCACTTACTTTATAAATCCAGATTCTAAGATTGAATTTTTGCAATTAATAGGGATATGCAGCTTTTTCGATTTACTAAAGCAGCTGTTTTTTGTATAATTTAATATGAAGCTTGTCTTTTACCCCATAGGTTTTGTCAAAACCACACTCACAGATATAGACGAAAAGGATGTGAAAGATTTGAACGCCGTTATTCAGCTAAAAAGTGAATTTAAAGAGGGGTTGAAAGGTCTTGAGGGCTTCTCACACATTATTGTAGTTTTCCACCTACATAAAATTAAATCATGGAAGCTGCTTGAAACACCAAAAAGACACAATCCTGAAAAGCTGACTCTGGGCATTTTTGCAACCAGAAGCCCCTACAGACCAAACAGAATTGGAGTGTCTGTTGTCAAGCTAAATAAAATAGAAGAAAACCTGATCTTCTTCACAAACAAAGATATATTGGACGGCTCTCCTGTACTTGACATAAAACCCTATCTCCCTGAAAGGGTGGATAATTTAAAACTTGGCTGGTATGAACCGTAAACCTTACCTTTTCACCAGGATTTTAACCATATCCCCTTCAGCAAGCAGTGTATCCCTGTACATGTTGTTCATGATATAGATTTTCTTTCTCAACTTCTTTGGAACCCTCATCCTGTTTAAAAGCTCAGCAAAGGTCATTGAATCTGGAACCTTTACAACCTTCACATAGAGGTTTTTGACATATATTCTCTTTGGATCGGTTAACCTTCTAAAGGTTTCAGCAGGTTGTTTCAACTTTCTTTCTAATATAGGCCAGAGCACGGATGGGGATTGGGCAAAGAACACAAATGTCTTCCCGTCAAAATCGATAAAATAGGCGCACTGTGTTAACGGTTGATTGCCGCTTTTCACAAGCCTTATAACCTTATAGGCGTTATAACCATTTATGTTCATCTGCTTAAATTCTATCTCCAAACCGTGCGAAGAAAATTCATTGGCAAGTGTGTATATGGGCTCATTCTTCATAAAAATTTTTATATAAACACCGTTATATTTTTTCGGAACAATACCTATATAATGAGCCATATCTATCAACTTCCAACCTTTTGGGTATGTGAATGTGAATCTAAGGTTTGGATGATAGTAATGATTTCCCACTGTATATCCGTTTCTTTTATTCTTACCAAAGAGGATGCCGTTTATATGCTCAAGATAGACATCCCTGCCGATTTTATAATAACCCCTTTTTGCTATAGCTTGCCACTCTCGTGCCAGTTTCATCACCCTTTCCCTTCTGTGGGGTGGCGATGGATGGGTGGACAAAAACTCTGGTAAAACAGCGTTTTCAGAAACCTCAATCCTCTCAAGTTCATCAAAAAAGTAAGCCATCTGCGTTGCATCATAGCCAGCAAGAGTAGCATACTCAACACCCAGATAGTCTGCCTGATACTCATCGCTTCTGCTAAAACTCAAAAACAGCAAATTACCCGCAATACCTATTAAAGGTGCAAATTTTCTAAATTTTCTGGATTTAATATAGGCTATGCTGAGACCCAAATTGAAAAGCATCTGTTTGCTTAAAAGAGTAGCTACATGGTGTGCATTGATATGCCCCATCTCATGACCAAGGACACACGCAAGTTGAGCTTCGTTGTTTAAGTAAGCAAGTATACCCCTTGTGATGTAAACAAAACCCCCTGGAGTGGAAAAGGCATTAACAACGGGAGAGTCCAGAAGGGTAAAGGTGTATTTAACCCTTTTATCCTGAACATAGGGAACAAGCTTATCTCCAACCTGTGTAATGTAGGCATTCAAACCTTTGTATCTGTACACTTCAAACTGGCTTAGCACCTTCTTGTATTCCTGCCTGCCCATCGCAATCTCTTGGGATGGTGGAATGAGGTCAAGCTCCTTTTGACCTGTAACAGGGTTCGTCACACAGGAATATAGTGATAAACCAAGGATAATTACCATAAGCAAAATCACTATCTTTCTTATTCTCATTCTCATCCTCCTTTTACCTTTTTTATATTTTAAAAAACTAATCCAATAAATCAAACCGTTGATAAAATCAGGCAACTTTGGTAGGCTTAAAGCTAAAAAAGTGGGGGCAAGAATGAATCTTACAGATATTCTAAAGTTCGATGAAAATGGTCTAATACCGGTCATAGCAGTTGATTTTTACAATAACCAAGTTTTAATGCTTGCTTACGCAAACAGAGAAGCAATAGAAAAAACCTTAGAAACAGGATATGCCCACTACTGGTCACGCTCAAGAAAGAGACTGTGGAAAAAGGGCGAGACAAGTGGAAACCTACAGAAGATTAAACAGATTCTGTTCGACTGCGACGAAGATGCGGTTATTTATAAAGTTGAGCAAATCGGAGCAGCGTGCCATACAAACCACAGAAGCTGTTTCTATAGGGAAT
>WFQQ01000038.1 GCA_015486965.1 Desulfurellaceae bacterium | reverse complement strand
TTCTTTGGCTGCTCTCTTTGCGAGTTTATCTGCAGCCCTGTTTTCTTCTCTTTCTATGTGTACTATTTCCACTGTATCAAACTTATCTAAAAGTTTTAAAACCTCAGTATAAAGCTCCTTTAGTTTAGGATTCTTAACAGCATACTCACCCCTAACCTGCTTAACTACAAGTTCAGAATCACTATATATACGGGCAGAGCTAACTCCCATATTTCTTAACTCTTTGAGTCCCTCAATCAGTGCGGTATATTCAGCAATATTATTGGTGTTTACTCCTATGGGTTTGGATATCTCCTTCAAAACCTCTCCATTTTTTTTAATTACAACACCAATTCCAGCACTGCCAGGATTTGACAAAGAAGAGCCATCTATATAAATCTCATAAAGCCCATCTTTTTTCTTATATTTGTCTCTCAACATAGAGAAAATCTGACTGAAAAACCTCGAAACCGTTGCTTCATCTATCTCTGGATGTGTTTTAACTACTTCATCAATACAGCGCTTCTTTTCAAGCTCCTCAAAAAACTCATCTATTTTCATTCAGAGGCTACTCACTTGGCTCTTCTAAATAGAGCATTCTTCCACAATTTGGGCAGTAAACTATCTCGTCTGTATCCTCCAAAAGAGCCAGAACCTGCGGAGTTAATTTCATAAAACATCCATAGCAGGCATCTTTCATAACAGGAACAATGGCAGTTCCTTTAGCCCACCTGTTAATTTTCTCATATTTCTTCAAGATTTTTTTATCGATAGTCGGCAGAAGCTCCTCTTTTAGAGAATTAATCTCATTAATTTTATTGTGTATCTCTTCTCTTCTTTTGGCGAAACGATCCTGATAATCTCTAAGTGTTTTTTTCAGTTGCTCATACCTGTCCTCTAACTCCCTTAAGCCTTTCCTTTTTTGCTCTATCTGCTCCTTCAAAGACTCTATCTTCTCCTCAAGCACCGTCTTATTGGTTTTTGCTATATCAATTTCGGTGTTAACTGCCTGCATCTGTTTTTCGGTTGTAACACTGTTAAGTTTCACTTCTAATTTATTTAAATTCTCCAAGGTATCCTTTAGAAGCTCCTCCTTAAACTGCAAATCTTTGTTTAGCTCTTCAATCTCCTCTTTTACATCGTTCATCTGGGACAGCTTGGTTTCAACAACACCAATAATCCTCTCCTCTTTTTGCTGAATTCTCCTAAGTTCCTGTTCAAGTTCCGCAATCTGTTTGTCAAAACCCTGTATATCCAAAAGTTTCTTTAAATCTGGATTCAAATCAACACCTCCTAAATGTATTCCCAGGGTAAACTTTCTGATTCCGACAAATAACTCTTTATTCCGTGACAGCAGCTATCAACAGCCCTTTTCAAAATCTCTTTTGAGCACAATTCTGTGAAGAAGTGTGTGGCATCGATAACATTTATGCCCGTCTCTTTAGCCCAGATAGCCTGATGATGCTTTAAATCGCTGCTTATAAATACATCAAACTCATTTCCCCTCAAATCACTGAGAATGTCCATGCAGCTACCGCCACAAACCGCCACCCTTTCCACCATATTTTTATTCGCTCTCACATATTTCAAAAACTCAACACCAACCGTGTTTTTCACAAACCTCAAGAACTCATCAAAAGACATAGGTTCTCTAAGTCTTCCAATCCTAACAGGTTTTATTTCCAACTTTTTAACATCCAATAGTCCAAGCCTCTCACACAAGCAATCGTTAACGCCACCATCTACAATATCTAGGTTTGTATGAAACGCAAAAATACCTATACCCAATTCTATCGCCCTATACAAAACATTGAAAGGGTAAATATCCCTATCTATCCTTTTTGTAGCCGAAAAAAGCAATGGATGGTGCGCAATAATGAGATTGCAGCCCTTTCTCTTAGCCTCTTCAACAACATCCAAGGTTATATCTAAAGAGAGCAAAACGGCTTTTATAAACTTTTCCTTGGGGGAGACTTGAAGGCCAGAGTTATCCCAGCCTTCCTGAAGGCTTAGAGGAAAATATGCTTCCAGACACTCAATAAGTTTTTCTACATCCATAAAAAAATGGTGGGCCCACCAGGACTCGAACCTGGGACCAACCGGTTATGAGCCGGTGGCTCTAGCCAGCTGAGCTATGGGCCCTCAATTCAAAAGCATAAAAAATATACAGAAAATATCTCTTTTGTCAACCAGAAAGATACTGTTTTTAATTCATTTCATTTTAATTTATTTCACCTTTTAAACTAATATGGTTTTTAAAAATTTTAAGTCCTACTTCAACCAAACCTTGACAATTTAACTTTTAAGCTTAAATCCAAAGTAATGGTGAAAAGGAAAAAGTAAAAAGGTCTCCAAAATTTAAAACACAAGCTAATCAAAAAGCATGAGGAGGTTTTATGAAAAGAAAGCTTATAGTTGCTTCTATTGCTCCAATTTTAATCTTAATATTTGGAGGTTTTAACATGGTTTTAGCACAAGAAAAACCGCCTTTGCTCGGCAGTCCTACGAATACAAGACAAAGAGAAAATGTGCCTTTGCCAGGAGGTCAAACTGCACCAACTCCGCCACTGCAAGGGAAAATTAAGCCGCCTCCAGCCCAGCAACTGTCATCCCCGCAGCCCCCGATAGTTAATTCATTACCACTAAACAATGCTTCCCATGCTGTTGAAACAGCTAAAAAGGCAAAAGAGCTTTTTACAGCAGGAAAAATCTGGACTGTGACTGGGCCCCGGGGTGAAACAGATGTTAAAGCAGCTATTCTTTATGAAGGAATCGTGGTAGCCGTATTGCACTTCAATCCCATAGATGGCTCCTTACTGCCTATTGGCTTCCATCCTCTTACAAGTGGAGCGACTGTTCAAATCGAAAGTATTAGAAATAACCTGCCTAAACTCATAAATTCTCTGGAAGTTCTCAACGGTGCTGAATATAGGGAGCCTGAAAGCGTATGGGCAGTTCCGCTTGCCTATAAAGGTATGATAGTTGCCCACTTAAAAATCTATATGGACGGCATTCACATAGTACCAGATTACCCAGCCAATCAAGAGATGAAAGCATACGGCAGATAAGACCATGCATTAAAAGAAGATCAAACTAAGAAATAAAATTTCAAAATTAGATTTAAATGGTGCCGGGGGCGGGACTCGAACCCGCACGGGGTTTCCCCCACTGGATTTTGAGTCCAGCGCGTCTACCAGTTTCACCACCCCGGCTTGGTTTTTGCGATTATATCCATTTGAAAACCTGTGTCAATATTTTGCTTGATGGTGTGGGTGTAATTTTGCTATAGAATAACAGGTCAGGAGGTCTGTATGGAGAGTGAAAATACATTAATCAGAGAAACATCAGATATAAAAGAGGCTTTAGAGGAAACAGCTGCAATTATTGGGTTTCCAAAAAAACTCCTCGATTTTGAAATACTGGAGGAAAAAGAAAAGAAGGATAATATAGGAAACATAAAAAAGGTCTACAAAATTAAAATCTATCCCAATGAAAATAAAAGTAGACTGCTTGATATATTCAAAGTTGAAACGGATGAAGGTGAGCATCCATTAAAAGCGTATATATATGTAGATACCACAAGAATCGAGAACGAAAGACTAGAAGTAGATGAACAAGAGATTCTTGAAACAATAAAAAAGCTTCTCGCTTTAGAGGGAATAAACTATGGCGTAAAGACAAAGCTCCTTGGAGCTATAGCCAAGGAGATAAAAAAAAGGTTAGCTAAAAGCCACAAACCTTTCAGAGTTCTTGTAGCCGAGGGCAAAAAACCTATAAGGGGAGAAAACAGCAAACTGATATTCCACTTTGACAGATATAAAGCTGCTGGAACCGTTTATAAAAACGGAAGAATAGATTATAGAAACAAAAACTTTCTCGTTCCTGTAAAAAAAGGCCAGCTTTTAGTGGAGTTCTACAAACCAACTCAAGGTGAGGCTGGCTACGATGTGTTCGGGAATATTTTAGTCCAGGATGTTGGCATTATCATCGATGACATAGAGGATGTAAAATTTACAGAGGGAAGTGTAAAAAAAGTGGAAGAAGGGCGTGTAATAAAAATCATAGCGGAAAAAGATGGAGTAATAATTTTTAAGAATGGGGTTTACGATATAGATACAACAGTTACTATAGATAAGGTGGATATAAAAACAACGGGAAATCTAAATGCTGATGGAGATGTTGAGTTAGAGATAGGTAGGGGATTAAGCGATGGCGTTGAAGATACAATAGCAGCAGGCATGGAAGTTAAAGGAAAGAAAGTTATAGTTAATGGTGATGTAGGTCCAAAAGCATCCATTAAGGCGGAAGAGGTTGAGATCAGGGGTAGCGTACACAAAGAGGCGTTTATTAAAGCAAAAAAGGCAAAAATTTCCATATGTAGAGGAACAGTAGAGGCGGACGACATAGAGATTGACCTTTCGGAGCATGCACACCTTACAGCTAAAAACAGTGTTGTAATAAACAAGGCAGTTGCAACTAAGATATTTGCACCAAAAGTGGAGATAAAGGATGTAATGATGTCATCATGTATTACCACATCTTCTGATAGCGTTGTAATAAACAATATTGAAGGTGGAGACAATATAATCTCAATAAAGCCTTTAGAGTTACCGTGGATAAAAGAAAAATATAAAGAACTCTTGGTAAAAGAAAAGTATGCAAAAACAATGCTAAAAACCCAGAAAAATAACTACTTAACAGTCAAGGCCAAATATGATTCAGAAAAAGATAAGGCTGAAGCCATACTGAAAACCATTCAAAGATTAAAGGAACAGGGGAAAAATGTGCCAAATTCATTGCTTGTTGCTATGAAAAGATTTAGAGAACTGAAAGAAAAACTAAAAAAAGAAGAGGAAGCATACCGTGAAATAGAAAGAGAGCTCATAAGCATACAGGAAGAGATAGAAAAGCTTAGAAACAGCTATAAAGATGGACATATTATAGTGAACAACACAATTCCAGCCAATAATATAGTCGAATTTAACGATAAGCTTAAAAAGGTGCTGGAAACAGATTACAGGAAGGTAAAGATCTACACAAGGGAGATTCAGGGCAAGGAAGAGATAGTCATAGAACCCCTGACGGGTTAAAAAACAATCCCCTTCTAAAATATCCATTCATAAAAACATAAAAACCCAAACATTCCCATTTCATTTATGGTTGGTAAGTTTTGGAGAGAAAATAAAAAGATGGTAGCGGCGCAGGGACTCGAACCCCGGACACTGCGGATATGAGCCGCATGCTCTAACCAACTGAGCTACGCCGCCCATGTAAATTACTAACCCCCTGGCAATACCTACTCTCCCACGGGCGCTCCCGCAGTACCATCGGCGCATGCAGGCTTAACTGCCGTGTTCGGAATGGGAACGGGTGTTTCCCTGCATGCTATCCTCACCAGGGGGAAATAAGCACCTAACCATTAAAGAACATGGA
>WFQQ01000037.1 GCA_015486965.1 Desulfurellaceae bacterium | reverse complement strand
ATCCTATGATAGCAATAGTGGGTGGCTCTATAGCCGCCTATACCGTTTATAAAACAATCAAATCATACGACAGAAGTGTTGAAGTAAAGGTGTTTTCTAAAGAGAACACACAGCCCTATGGCAAAATGCTCCTTCCCTATATGCTGACAGGCAATGCGGAAAACAACATGTTTTACGAGATTCCTGAAGAGGACTTGGTTTTAAACACAGAGATCACGAGGTTAGATAAAACTTCAAAAACAATCGTGGATAATAAGGGGAATAAATATACATATGACAAACTGATCATAGCTACAGGAGCAGACGCATCCATAGAAATATTCGAAGGTGACGCAAACGATATGGTATTCACCGTAAGGTATTTAAAAGACATCGAAAAAATCAGAGAACACATAAGAACGGTAAAATTTAGGCATGTGGTTGTGTATGGCGGTGGACTGGTTAGTTTGGAGATAGCAAACGCCCTCTCTATGGCTGGGTTTAAAATAACAGTAGTCATAAGTTCAAACCGAATCCTGTCTCAAATTTTAAATAAAAAGGCAAGCGAACTGCTCGAAAAGCACTTAACTGATAACTACAAAATAGAGATAGTAAAGGGTGAAAGGATAGAGGCAGTTGAAAAAAGCAACAATGGAACGGTTGTTAAGTTAAGTGGTGGAAAGTCAATAGAGTGTGATTTTGTAGTTGTAGGGAAGGGCGTAAAGCCCAACATAGATTTTGTAAAAGGAAAACTAAAAACAAAAAGGGGAATAGTAGTTAACGATAAATTAGAGGCAACAGAAGGCATCTATGCAATAGGGGATGTGGCAGAGGTTGACGATGTTGTGTTAAACGAAAAATCCCTACACGCAATATGGCCGTGCGCTGTTGAACAGGCTCAGATTGCAGCAAAGAATGCACTTGGCATGGATATAAAGGTAAAACCAGAGTTTACAAGGAATGTCCTGCCTGTCTTTGGTTTGAACATATTTACAGGCGGCGTGTCAAAATTGGATGAATACGACACTATCATTGAGGATTACACAGATGGATATGCGAGAATAATGATGAAAGACGGCTATCTGGATGGATTTGTCTTTTTTGGAACAATCAAAAACTACGGTGCATACACCTTTCTTGCGAGAAACAGGGTTAAAGTTAAAGGAGCAGAAAAAAAACTGCTCTGCGGTTGGATAGACCCAAGAAGACTGATATAATTGTCATATGAATATAGAGCTTTTCCTTATAGGCTTCATAGCAGCTTTAACGCCAGGACCTGATATTATTCTAATAATTCAAACAACGCTTAATTACAGTCTGAAAAAGGGCTTGGAGACCTTTGGCGGCATATTCACGGGAAACCTCATTATGATCTCCGTCTTGCTCGTAGGCTTTGCATCGTTGGGCAAAAACATCTATTTCCAGGCGTTTGTATCTTTTTTTGGGGGCGCCTATCTGATGTACATCTCTTACGAAATATTCAAACACAGAAAAAGCGAAGTAAGGGCTCGATCGCCAAATGTCAAGTCATTCTACTTAAAAGGTTTATATGTGAACCTATCAAACCCCAAAGCCATAATATTTTTCAGTGCCATACTTGCTCCGTTCTTAGGTAAAGGGAGCTTAGTTTTAAACATACTATCACTACTTTGCGGGATAGTCTCTGCATTCTTGACCGCTATATTTCTGTCCGATATTTTAAGGGAAAATCTGATAACAGAAAAATCAGCAACAGTTATAAACACCTTTTCATCTTTAATATTTTTTGCATTTTCTATAGAGCTGCTTTTCAACTTTTATGAAAAGGTGCAGGTTATCTTATAGGATACCCACTATCTTGGAAATTACAAACTGCTTGGCAACCCTTCCACTTCTCGCACCTTTGCTCATGGCAAAGGCTTCCGCCTCTTTATCCCAGCGCTCACCAAAGTTAACACCATATTTTTCCATGTAGAACTTAACAATGTTCAGGTAGGTCTCCCTGTCTGGCTGCCTGAATGCTATTATTAAACCAAACCTCGCATAAAGAGACATCTGTTCATTTATCTCGTCTCTGTTATATATAGATGTAGTGGTCAAAACCCTATCTTTAATCAAGTGCCTTTTATTAGAAGTTGCCACAAATATTATGTTTTCAGGCTTCTCCTCCAGTCCACCCTCTAACATAGACTTAAATCTCCTATACTCCCCATCCTGCTCTTCAAACGAAATATCGTCAAAGAACACCATAAAGTATTCGTGTTTTCTGCTACTCAAAAGTTCATACAATGAGTAAATGTATTCCATCTGTTGGATGGGTAGTTGAACAACCCTCAGGTGGTTATCCTTATACTCGTTTGCAAAAGCCTTAACGAAAGACGATTTTCCGCACCCTCTCTCCCCCCAAAGGAGCACATCCAAAGAGGGTTTACCACTTAAAAAACTCTCAAGATTTATCCTGAAAGTATTAATCTGTGCGTCAAGCCCGACCAAATCTTTTGTTGTTATATCAAGAAAATTTATTACGGGCTTTAAAACTCCACTCTCAAACCTAAAGGCAAAACTCATACACTACTCCAAAACAAAAATAACCTTTTTAGCCCCCTGAACTCCACTCACAAGCTGCTTTTCAATATCAGCAGTTTTACTTTCTCCACCAACAAAAAGCATATAATCGCTTCTTTTAGAGTTCTTGTAAGCCTCATAAGAACTTTTAAAGATTCTATCTTTTTTTACGATCACATACAAACTTTCCACATCCAAAACGCAGTGCAACTTAAACTCATCCGAAACATCTATAAGCACAGACCCCTCTCGGGCATTGGCAGAATCGGCTCTTACAATTCCAATACTGTTCTTGATGAAATAATCTGAGCCATCGTATGACAACCTGTTCAGTTCACCATTAATTGAACCCAAATCTATAACTTCAACACCGTTTACAACACACATGCTTTTAAATCTCTTAAGCAACTCACTCATCCTCTTCACATTTCTTTATAAAACTTGAGTTGCGATACTCATAGATCAATGGCTTTCCAGTGGGAATCTCAAATTTAGGTATATCTTGATCAGATATATTTTCTATGAATTTAACAATAGCCCTCAAACTGTTTCCATGAGCACTGATAAGTATATCCTTCCCCTGTTCAAGTTTAGGAACTATAACGCTTTTAAAAAAAGGAATAGTTCTTTCGTAGTTATCTTTTAAAGATTCGCCACCGGGAGGTTTAATATCATAGCTTCTTCTCCACCTGTGCACCGTATCTGCCCCGTATTTCTCAGCCATCTCCTGTTTGTTCAGACCTTGCAGTTTTCCGTAGTACCTCTCATTAAGCTCCTCATGTAAATAAACTGGCAGAACAGGAATACTCTCAGGAAAATTAGCCCACTCTCTCATTCTGCCGTTTGAATGTTGAATAACAGGGGTTTTACCGCATCCATTTTTGGCAAGGACAATCATAGCTGTCTCAACGGCTCTGATAAGAAGAGATGTGTAAACCTCATCAAAACAGTAATCTTTCAATTTCTCCCCGGCTTTTATAGCTTCCTCTATACCTTCAGAAGCAAGTGGAACATCAACCCATCCAGTAAAAAGGTTGAGTGCATTCCACATAGACTTCCCATGCCTGAGCAGAACCAATATCGACATAGAACCCCCTCGAATTTTTCAAAATATATGAACAGCTCAAAACCAAAAATGGAGCCAGCGATAGGACTCGAACCTACGACCTGCTGAT
>WFQQ01000036.1 GCA_015486965.1 Desulfurellaceae bacterium | reverse complement strand
GTGCAATAAACTTTATTTAAAGGGTAGATGCGGGGTAGTTTTAAAAACAAAACAAAAAAGGATCAAAAAGCTTATTAAGGAGTCAACAAAAAGATGAAAAGTGTCAGAGAAGTTGAGAAAATTTTAAAGAACTTTAAAAACGATATAAAACAAAACTATAAGGCAGAAGTAGTAGGGATTTTCGGTTCTTTTGCAAGGGGAGAGCAGAAGTCAGATAGCGATGTTGATATACTTGTGAAATTTCACAAAGACGCCACACTCTTTGATTTCATGAGATTATCTATGTTTCTGCAAGAGAAAATTGGCATCGATGTTGATATAGTGCCTCAGGATGCCATTAGAGAGGAATTAAGAGAAAGAATAGTGAAAGAGGCTATTTTTATATGAAAAGAGATATCAAGTTGTATGTAAAAGATATTCTAAAAGCCATTGATGCAATTGAAAAATTTGTTAAAGACATAGATTTCGAAGGTTTCAGAAAAAACGACATGGTCTCCAGTGCTGTTATAAGAAAATTTGAGATCATTGGGGAAGCATCTAAACATATTCCAGAGGAAATACGACAGAAATATACAGATATACCCTGGAAAGAGATGGCAGGTTTTAGAGATAAGCTCATACACTTTTATTTTGGTATAAAGCATGAGCTTGTATGGAACACCATAGAGTATGAGCTCCCTAAGTTAAAAACAAGAATTGAAAGAATACTGAGTGAACTTTAGGTCAAAAAACAAGTCCTACCAGATGCGACCCTGTCCCAGTTAGGTGGCTGACATCCAAAATACTCTCTGTGCCCTGGTGGTGGCTTGAGGGATAGTCCATTAATCTTTTTCATCTTAAGTGGAGAACACATACTTTCCACCGACAGTCATGCACTAATTTCTCACTTTTTAGTGCATGTTTTTGTTATATGCACTGAGTTAGCGCATATTATGATTTCTTTAAAATCTTGAACAGCATCTCATTAACAAAAAACTTCTCCTTTCCTACTTTAATCTCTTTTAAAACACCAATACTCGATAGTTCTTTTAGGTACTTTGATGCTATGTTTCTTGAGGCTATTTTCTTCTCCTCGAGCATTGAGATTTTTGTATAGACATTTGAAAAGATGAGTTCCACTAAATCATGGGAATAAATCTTAGGTCTTTTAGTTTTGATCTGTTCCGCAACACTTTCCATAGCGTTCACTATTTCTTTGCTTAAGGACAGGGTTTCTTTAGCTGTTATCTCAATTACCTTCAGGATGAACAAAACCCAGTTTTCCCAATCGCCATTAAAGGTTACATTTCTTAGCAGTCTATAATATTCAGGTTTGTGTTTTATTATATACCCGCTGAGATATAAAAAGGGTTCATTTAGAAGGCCTTTTAATACAAGATAGAGAACATTCAGTATTCTTCCTGTTCTGCCGTTTGCATCGTAAAACGGATGTATTGCTTCAAACTGATAGTGCACGATGGCAAGTTTTGTTAAAGGGTCAAATCTGTCGCTATCGGTATTTATAAACTCTTCTAAGTTTTTCAAAAGGTTTATTATGACCTGTGGATTATCAGGTGGAGTGTATAACACTTCACCCGTTGAATCGCTAACGAGTTTTGTGCCCGGTAGTTTCCTAATACCTGCACTGTTCTGCTCTATTTCCTGTTGTATTTGAATAATCATATTAACAGTCAAGAGTTTGTGTTTCTTTAAAAGCTCAAAGCCTTTAAACAGGGCTTTTTTGTAATTCAAGACCTCTTTGACTTCTGGCTTTATGTATTTTTCTTTCATTACAAGGGATCTAAATAGCTCATCGTGGGTTGTAATGATGTTTTCAATCTCTGAGCTGTCTTTTGCCTCCTTAACTGTTATAGAGCTTAGCACAATGCTTTTATTGGGTAAAAGTTCGGCATAACCTTTTAGCTCAGCTAAAGCTTTGTGGGAATTTATTAGCTGTCTTAATATGGGGTCGGTTTCAATAAAATCTTCTGGAGGGAGAGTAGGTAAAGAGTTATATGGTTTATCGGGATGAATGCTTTTTTCTTTCTTCATATCTGTCTGATTATAATAAATTTCACAATTTCTTGTCCATGTAAGGGATTTCTTCTAACTCTAATGTCGCTGGATCAATTTTGAACACATGGGATTCTGAATGTAGCTCGCATATAGCGTAGCTTCCGTTTTTTCCGCTTAGGCCTATAAGATTGCTTTTAATGTCAGACTTTAAACATTTTGGGCATAGCATCTCTTTTGCTGTGTAAACTGCCTTAT
>WFQQ01000035.1 GCA_015486965.1 Desulfurellaceae bacterium | reverse complement strand
TGTTTGCCTTACTTTTTATCTCTGAAATAACCCTTTCAAGCTCAAATGTCCTCATACCAGAACTCCTTTCCTTCAAAGTTCTTAAAAAGAAGTCTATTTTTTTCCCGTTTTACCAGGCAGTTTGGCTCTAAAACGACTTTCCCTCCACCTTTTTGTAAATCGAATGTGAATGTGGGCATGCAGATTCCACTTATCCATCCCCTGAGTTTTTTTACAAGCTCAAGTGCTTTGTCCGTTGGTACTCTAAACTTTCCATTACCAAAAGCCGCATCGCATCCAAATAGATAGTATGGCTTTATCGAGTTTTTTACAAGCTCGCAAAATAGTTTTTTAAGTGTACCTGTATTGTCGTTTATGCCTTTTAAAAGAACAGTCTGTGAAATCACTGGAATACCTGAGCTAACAATTAGTCTTGCAGATTCTCGAAACTCTTTAGTTATTTCATCTGGGTGATTTATGTGTATGGCAATCCATAGCGGTTTGTACCTGCTAAAGAGATTAACGGTTTCTCTGTTTATCCTTTTGGGGTTTGATGTTAGTGCTCTTGTGCCAATCCTTATAACCTCAATATGCTTGATTTCTCTCAAATTGTTAAGTATTTTTTCAAGCTCTCCATTTTCAAGAGTGAGTGGGTCTCCACCGCTTATCAAAACCTCTCTTATCTGTTTGTTTTTTTCTATGTATTTTATAGCTTCTTTCAAGCTGAAGCCTTCGAAATGTTCCCAGTTATTCTTTCTGAAGCAAAACCTGCAGTAAGCGAAACATCTGTTTGTTGTTGTTAAAACAACTCTATCTGGATAGCGGTATATCAAGCCTTTGGTTTTTTTGAATTTATCTTCATTTAACGGGTCTTTAAAACCGCACGGTATAAGCTCCGTTTTCTTAAATATAAATTGCTTTTTAAACGAGGATTTGTGAATTAACCCGATTAGGTGGTGGTTTAATGTTGGCATTCTCATAGAGAAAATAGTATATTTAAAAGGTCAGTAAAAGCAATGTGTTTGTATGTGAAGGATTTGAGACTCAGTTTTTCAGATAAAGAGATTTTGAAGGGTATCAGCTCAAAATTTGGAAAGGGCATAAATCTTATTTTTGGTGATTCTGGCAGTGGCAAAAGCACTCTTCTAAAGGCCATGTGTTTTCTTTTAAAATTTAATGGCGAGATAGCGTTTAAAGGGAGCAGGGTGGATGAGAGGTGGATCAAAAAACACTGTAAGCTTGTCAGGCAAAGTGGCTTTTACACAGAGGATACAATAGTTGAGACAGTTAAAAAACCATTCGAGTTTAAATATAACAGGGATAAGATATTTGATGAGAAAAAACTCTCGGAGCTTTTAAATTTTTTTGGGCTTGGTAAGTTTAGTGTTAATGATAGAGTAGAGAAGCTTTCAGGAGGAGAGCTCCAGAGGCTTGCTCTAATCAGGGCGCTACTACTTGAACCAGAGGTTCTGCTTGCCGATGAGCCCACATCGAATTTGGACGAGGGTATGTCTTTAAAAGTGTATGAATTTTTAAAGGAGTTTTGCAGGGATAGGGTGTGCATTGTGGTCTCTCATGAGCAGTACTCCAAAGGTTTTGCAGACAGAGTTTACTATTTAAAGGATGGAGTTTTGAATGGTTAAGCCTATTGGTTTGGGCGGGCTTCTCATTTCATACGGTATGCTTATCTTTGTCTTTTTGATATCCTACCTTGAAAAGCTCAAAGTAGAAAAGGACATAGCAATTTCTTACTTAAGGATGAGCGTTCAGCTTTTCCTTGCCGGTTTTGTCCTGATTTATGTTTTTAAGCTTGACAGCCCTTTGGTCAACATAGTGATTTTTCTGTTTATGATTTTTTTTGCATCAAGGATTGTTGTTGAGAGGTCTGGCGTTAAGCTCAAAAATGCTGCAGTTTTTATCTTTATCTCCATCTTGGCTTCTTCATCAGTGGTTCTTGTGGTTCTTCTGTTTGGCATTATACACCTTAAAAGCCTCAACGCACGCTACTTTATCCCTTTGGCTGGTATGGTCGTTGGGAACTCCATGAACTCCACGGCAATCGGTATAGAGAGATTCTTTTCAAAAATTAAGGATAACAGAGAGAGGATTGAAGACCTTTTGGGACTTGGGGCTTTAGAGGAGGAGGCTTTGATGTTTGTCAGGAGAGACGCCCTGAAGGCTGCGCTCCTTCCTGTCCTTGCCAGTGCAAGTGGTATGGGGGTGGTGTTTTTACCAGGCATGATGACAGGTCAAATTCTCTCCGGGGTTGTTCCGACACAGGCTGTGTTCTATCAGATAGTTATAGTCATAGCAATATGTTTAACAGTCTGTCTTTCAAATTATTTAATGGTTAAAATGTTATCAAGAAAATTAAATTTTTATTTGACATCTGGGTGATTTTTAATTATAACAAAAAGTTAGAGAATGGAAAGGAGGTTAATTAATGTCGAACTCCAGACTGAGAGAGAGGGCATTGGAGTACCACTCTGCAGGAAGGCCTGGTAAGATTGAGGTTAAACCCACAAAGCCACTCCAGACGCAGGCAGACCTCTCACTTGCCTACACACCCGGTGTTGCTGAGGTTTCTTTGGTTGTGGCTGAAAACCCTAAAAGCGCTTATAAGTACACTGCAAAAGGCAACCTTGTTGCTGTTATCTCAAACGGAACAGCGGTTTTGGGTCTTGGAAACATAGGGGCGCTCGGCTCGAAGCCTGTAATGGAGGGCAAGGGAAATCTATTTAAGAACTTTGCGGACATAGATGTATTTGATATAGAGATAGACGAAACCGACCAGGATAAGTTGGTTGATATTATTGCATCGCTTGAGCCTACATTTGGAGCTATTAATTTAGAAGATATAAAAGCCCCTGAGTGCTTCTACATTGAGGAGAAGCTGAGAGAGAGAATGAAAATACCTGTTTTCCACGATGACCAGCATGGAACGGCTGTTATCAGTGGAGCGGCTCTGTTAAACGCCATCGAAATTTCAGGAAAAGATTTGAGCAAATGTAAGCTTGTGGTTTCTGGTGCCGGAGCCGCTGGTATAGCTTGCGCTGAGTTCTTTATCAAGCTTGGCATAAAAAGAGAGAATGTGATAATGGTTGACTCAAGGGGGGTTATCTACAAAGGCAGAAAAGAGGGGATGAATCCCTACAAGGAGAGGTTTGCGGTAGAGACAAGTGCGAGGACATTGGAAGAGGCTATAGAGGGTGCGGATATATTCTTAGGGGTTTCTAAAGCCAACATCCTTACAAAAGAGATGGTCAGAAAGATGAAAGATCCGCCAATAATATTTGCAATGGCAAATCCAGACCCAGAGATCACCTATGAGGCAGCAAAAGAGGCAAACCCCAATGTTATTATGGGAACAGGAAGAAGTGATTACCCCAACCAGATAAACAATGTGTTGGCTTTCCCATTTCTGTTTAGAGGTGCTCTGGACACCATGGCAACGCAGATTAACGATGAGATGATGATGGCGGCAGCAAAGGCTTTAGCTCAGCTTGCCAAAGAGGATGTTCCAGAGAGCGTTCTAAAAGCCTACGGCGTTGAGAACCTCAAATTTGGACCAGAGTATATTTTACCAAAGCCGTTTGATCCAAGAGCTTTGATATATGTTGCACCTGCGGTGGCTAAGGCTGCCATCGATTCCGGTGTTGCACAGATTGAGGGTGAGTTTGATATAGAGAAGTATAAGGAGAAGCTGATAGAGAGGCTTGATAAAACAAAGGCGGTTACAAGGTATATCTACAACAAAGCCAAGTCTGACCCCAAACGGGTTGTGTTTACAGAAACAACCGATGCCAACATACTGCGTGCCGTACAGGATGCTTTGGAAGAGGGTATCGTTAAGCCTATATTTATCGGTGCGAGGAGTTTTACGAAAGACGATGTGGCAGCAAAGATTAAGGAGCTGGGTTTGAGAGAGTCGATGCTTGATGAGATAGAGTTTATTGACCCACTGTATTACGAGAAAACGGAAACTTATGCAGATATGCTTTATGAGGAGAGAAAGAGAAAGGGCTTAACGAGGAGAGAGGCTTCCTACATAATGCAGCACAGACCCAACTACTTTGCAGCCATGATGGTGAAAAACGGTGATGCGGACTCCATGATTATCGGTGAGACCTACAACTATCCAGCTGGTGTAAGGCCGGTTTTAACTGTGCTTGACAAAGAGGAAGGAAGTATCGTAGCAGGTCTTTATATAATGATAATTAAAAACAAGATATATGTTTTTGCAGATACAACCATAAACATCAATCCTACAAGCGAGCAGCTGGCTATTATAGCCAAAGAGGCAGCCTGTTTCTATGAGGATTTGACAGACCATAAAGCTGTTGTTGCCATGCTCTCTTTCTCAAACTTCGGAAGCAACCAACAGCAAGAGGCTGTTAAGGTTAGAAGGGCTGTTGAGATAATGAAAGAAAACTACCCAGAAATTACGGTTGATGGTGAAGTACAGGCAAATGTCGCCGTGGATAAGGAGTTAATGAAAAGCTTTTATCCATTTAGTGATATAGCTGATAAGGATGT
>WFQQ01000034.1 GCA_015486965.1 Desulfurellaceae bacterium | reverse complement strand
TCCTTTTAGACCTTCCTGTGCGCTGAACATCTAAAATAGCGTCGAATCTCTCTTTCCTGACTTTATAAATCATCCCTAATTCATGTTTGAGTCCATTTTTTAAAGTTAAAACTTTATCGATAAATGGATTTTCCGATACTATGTCTTGAGCTTGAACTGATGTTAAAAAATATACACTCCAATCGGGATGAAACAGCTTAATATTTTGAGCCAATGGCGTTGAAAGCAGGACATCACCAAGTTGTCTTAGTTGGATAATTAAGATTTTCATCAAGCTCTAATTATATGGGTACAGCTTGAATTGTAAAGCTAATAAGTGTATAAAATAGTTGTGAATATTAAATTTAAATTGGTAAGCAAAAGTGAGGGCGAAACAAAAAAAATTGCAGAAAGAGTAGTGAAAGAGTTTATTTTAGAAAAGAATAGGTGCTTAGTATTTTTAAAAGGAGAGCTTGGCAGTGGCAAAACAACATTTGTAAGATTTGCCCTCGAATCTCTTGGTATTGGAGAGGACAAATTTAAAGGAAGTCCCACTTTTACTATTGTTAATGAATATGAAAACAACATTTATCACATCGATCTTTATAGGATAAAGAGTATGGATGAGCTCATAGAAAGTGGAATTTATGACTATTTTGAAAGAGAAGGTATTTTTTTTGTGGAGTGGCCTGAAATTTTACATGATAAGCCTAACCTCTTGCTTGAGTTTAAAGAGCTGGGCGATAGCGTGAGGGAGATATATGTTTATAGCAGCTGATACTGAAGTTTATTGTATAATTGGAAATCCAGTTAGACACAGTCTATCTCCGCCTTTGCATACCTTTATGTTTGAATACTACGGAATTAATGCCATATATGTTGCTTTTGAGGTGGATGATATAAAAAACGCCATTGAGGGAGTGCGGGCGTTAGGGATTAAGGGTTTGAATATAACAGTTCCGTTCAAGGAAAAGGCATTCGAGCTTGTTGACGAAACCGATAATGATGCAGCTTTTTTAAGGGCTATTAATACGATAAAAAATGTTGATGGTAAGCTTATAGGGTTTAATACAGATTTTTTGGGTTTTATCGATATGTTTGAAGAGTATGTAAAGTTCTACAGCGATAGCGACAGAGTTGTCGTTATCGGGGCAGGCGGTGTTGCGATTAGCGTTGTCTATGCGTTATATAAATTAGGTGTTAGAGAGGTCTATGTTTTAAACAGAAGTTTGAGTCGTGCAAAAAAGCTTTCTGAACGGTTTAAAGGCAAACTTAATGTCATAGTTAGACCGTTGGATGATAAAGAAACTATTAAATCAGCCGATATAATTATAAACTGCACATCGGTGGGATTGGAGGGGGAGAGTATTCCCATTGAGCTCTCTTGGGTTAAAAAGCCCATAATTATAGATGTAATTTATTTTGATACACCTTTAATTAAACAGGCGAGGAGCATGGGTTTAACAGCTATTAATGGTTTGGATATGTTCGTGGGGCAGGCATACCACGCTTTTAAAATTTGGACGGGGATAGAGTTTGACATAGATACTGCAAAAAAACTTGTTGAGGATTTGATAAGTTGACCACGCTGTTGGGACAATTACTTCTCTGGAATAAGATTATAAATCAGAAACAGCTTGATGAAGCACTTGAAGAGCAGAAGAAGACCAAGAAAAAGCTGGGCACTATACTCATTGAAAAGGGTTTTGTAGATGAAAAAACCCTAAATGAATTTTTGAGTAAACAGTATGGCGTTGATACAGTTGACCTGAGTCGTATAGAGATACCGAAAGATGTTATTAAAAAAGTTCCCGCTCAGATAGCCAGAAAGTATATTCTTATACCTGTTGCCATAGAGGATGGAAAGTTAAAGATAGCAATTTCTGACCCAACAAATATTTTTGCTTTGGATGAGGTTAGGTTTGTTACAGGTATGAATGTTGTTCCCCTATTTGCAAATGAAAAGTCAATTTTAAGGGCTATTGATAAATATTACGGAACTTCCACGGAGCTTGAGGAGCTTGCGGATAGCCTTGAAGAGTACTCCAAAGATGTAGATGTCTTAAATGATGAAGAGAGTGAGATAGATGTAGATCAGCTTGAGAAGTCTGCTGAGGAAGAACCGATTGTTAAGCTCGCAAACACGATACTTTCAAAGGCTGTACAGTCCGGAGTTAGCGATATCCATATAGAGACATTTGAGGAAGAACTACGAATAAGGTACAGAATTGACGGAAAACTAAAAACTGTGATGACATTTTCAAAGTCTATGTCGCCAAAGCTGGTTTCGAGATTTAAAATCATGGCAAAGTTAAACATTGCTGAAAAAAGGCTCCCTCAAGATGGAAGGATAAGGATAAGAAGTGGTGGTAAAGACATAGATTTGAGGGTTTCCACTTTACCCACTGTTTATGGTGAAAAGGTTGTTATGAGGGTTTTGGATAGGAGTAGCGTGAGGGTAGAGCTTGAATATCTGGGATTTGAGAAGTTTGATTTAGAGAGATATATTTCTGCAATAAAAAAGCCTTACGGCATGATCTTTGTTTCTGGTCCCACGGGAAGCGGTAAAACAACCACGCTCTATGCCTCACTGAATAAGCTTAACAGGGAGGATGTAAACATCATAACAGTAGAGGATCCGGTGGAATACAACATTGAGGGTATAAATCAGGTTCAGGTAAAAGAGGATATAGGGCTCACATTTTCCCAGGCTTTAAGGAGCTTTTTGAGACAGGATCCCGATATTATTATGGTTGGAGAGGTCAGAGATTCAGAGACCGCTGAGATAGCAACTAGAGCTGCATTGACAGGGCATCTTGTATTTTCAACTATACACACAAACGATGCACCATCTACAATCATGAGGCTTGTGGATATGGGTATAGAGAGGTATTTAATCTCTTCATCCCTAATTTTAGTAGTTGCACAGAGGCTTGTGAGAAAGATATGCCCCCACTGTAAAAAGGAGATATATGTGCCACCGCAGGCGTTGGAGGAGATTGGTTTTTCAAAGGAAGATGCAGAAAAAATAAAAATATTTAAGGGTGAGGGATGTGAGTATTGTAATGATACGGGATACAGAGGAAGAGTTGCCCTTTATGAGGTTATGCCCGTAACCGATAAAATCAGGAGGATGATACTTGAGGGTGCATCTACAGATGAACTCAGAAGTGAGGCTGTGAAAGAGGGTATGTCAACCTTAAGGATGAGTGGACTGAAGAAAATTAAAGAGGGTATCACAACAATTGAAGAGGTTATGAATGTGACATTCTATTAATAGGGAGGAGAAGTGGGAAAGGTTGCAGAAGATTTAATAGAGCTGTTGGAGCTATTAATAAATGCTAAAGGCTCGGATCTGCATATTACCGCTGGTGCTAAGCCCAAAGTGAGGGTTCACGGGGAGCTACTTGATCTTGATGAATTTGAGCCCCTAAACCCTTCAGATGCACAAAATCTCTGTTATAGTGTCATGACGGAGCTTCAGAGAAAGACACTTGAAGAGGATTTTGATGTAGATTTTTCATTCGGCATTCAAAAACTGGCAAGGTTTAGAGCCAATGTTTATATACAGAGGGGAACGGTTGCCGGTGCTTTCAGGGTTATACCGTATGAGATACCTCCATTTGAAGAGCTTGGCATACCGCCTGTGGTTCAGGGTTTTGCAAAGCTTCCAAAGGGGCTTGTGCTTGTGACAGGTCCTACGGGCAGTGGAAAGTCAACCACACTGGCTGCTTTAATAGACAAAATTAACAAAGAGAGAAAGGTTCACATTATAACCATAGAAGACCCCATCGAGTTTACATATAAACACAGACTTGCCCTGATTGACCAGAGAGAGGTTGGCAGTGATGTAAAGAGCTTTTCAAAAGCTTTGAAGCATGTTATGAGGCAAGACCCCGATGTCATTTTGATTGGTGAGATGAGGGATTTGGAAACTATACAGGCTGCACTAACTGTAGCTGAGACGGGACATTTGGTCTTTGCCACACTCCACACAAACTCTGCCCCAGAAACGGTAAATAGAATTATAGATGTTTTCCCTCCAAACCAGCAGGAGCAGGTTAGAACCCAGCTTTCTGTTGCCCTTCAGGGTGTCGTATGTCAGACTTTGATTAAGAGGAAAGATGGAAAGGGAAGGGTTCTTGCTATGGAGATTATGATACCAAATGCGGCTATCAGGAATCTCATCAGGGAGAACAAAATACCGCAGATTTATTCGGCTATGCAGATGGGCCAGGCTGAATCCGGTATGATTACGATGAATCAGTCCATTGTTAACCTTTACAAAAGGGGCTTGATAACCTATGAAGCAGCTTTAGAAGCCTCCAATGATAAGAAAACTTTACAGAGAGAGCTTGACAAAATCAGGTACAGCAGGGGGTAGTTTGTGCCTTATTTTAGATGGAAAGGGCGCAATCCAAGGGGAAAGGTAGTAAAAGGCGAGATTATAGCCGCCAACATGAATGAGGCTTTAGCCAAGTTAAAGAGCAAAAGAATCTCAGTTATAAGGCTAAAACCAGCTCCAAAAGAGATTGAGATACCGTTTTTAAGACACAGAATAAAAGAGAGAGAACTCATGGTTGTCACCAAGCAACTTTCAAGTATGCTTGCAAGTGGCCTTCCGTTGGATGAAGCTCTGAATATAATAGCCGAGCAGGCTGAATCTAAAAGAATGGGAGAGATCCTCTACACCGTAAAACTTGATGTGCAGGGTGGTTCAAGCCTCTCTCAAGCTTTAAGAAAGTTCAAGGATGTTTTTCCTCCTATATACATAAATATGGTTCGTGCTGGCGAGCAGACAGGTAACCTTGATGGTGTCTTGGGCAGACTTGCCGACATGATGGAAAAAAGGCTCGCTTTAAAGAGGAAGGTTAAAGGAGCCCTTATCTACCCTACAATTGTTTCCATCGTAGCTGTAGGAGTTATTGCATTGATTATGACATTCGTTATCCCAACCTTTGCTGAGATGTACAACAGCAGTGGAATGCACCTGCCTCTGCCAACCCAAATTGTTATAAACATAAGCCTCTTTATGAAGCACTATTTTTGGTATATGTTGATTGCTTTGGTTGCATTTATTGTTGTGTTAAGAATTTCCTATAAAAAGGTTTACAGTGTAAGGAGGGTTATGGATAAGTTGCTTTTGAATATGCCAATTTTTGGAGTACTCGTAAGGAAGGGTTCAATTGCTAACTTTGCTACAATTCTCTCCTCTTTGAGTGCAAGTGGTATCGATATTCTGGACTCACTTGAAATATCTGCAAAAACGGCGGGTAATGTAATTATTGAAGAGACCTTGATGGAAGTTAAAGAGATGGTGAGAAGGGGTGATAATCTATCTTTCGCCATGGCGAGTGTCGGAGAGTTCCCTGATATGGTTATACAGATGGTATCTGTAGGTGAAGAGACGGGAACTTTAGACGAGATGATGGCTAAGGTCTCTAAGTATTACGAGGATGAAGTTGACAATGCCGTTAAGAACCTAACCAATATGATAGAGCCTATTATTATCATAGTTTTAGGCGGAATTATCGGATTTCTTGTTATCTCCATGTATCTGCCCATCTTCAAGATTGGTGAAACCATTAAGTAAATTTAGTTTAAGTAGCTCTTCATAGACAATTTTTGCAAAGGCTGCTGCATTTGAGCTGTGCTCCCCGTGAAATAGGAATACAACAACCACTACCTGAGGCTTATTAAGTGGCGCAAAGGAAGCAAACCAGGCATGGGGAAAGTATTTAATCGCTTTGCTTAACTTTATCCTTTTCTTCTTTAAGAGTTTCTTTATCTTCTTGTAAACTTTACTTGTAACGACCTGACTTGTTCCTGTTTTTCCGCATATATCCAGCCCTTTAATCTGAGCTTTATGCCCCGTTCCATAGGGTCCATTTACGACCAGCCACAAAGCCTTCTTTATCTCTTTGTAGTACTTGCTTTTAAAGACATACTTTATGGATTTTTCTGCCGTTTTAGCGAGGTATGGCTGATATCCTATGCCGTTGTTGGCTATCATGCTAAAGGCTAAAGCGACCTGCAGGGGACTTGCAAGGAAATAGCCCTGACCTATGGCTGTGGAGATTGTGTCTCCAATATACCAACCCTGATGCAATTTTTTGAACTTCCACTCCTTTGAAGGAAGATTGCCAGGTGTGCAGTAAGGGAAAAGATCCGGTGATTGCCCAAATCCGAATTTTGAGAGGTTGTAATCAATCCTCTCTATACCAAGCTTCATTCCTATTTGATAGAAGAAGACATCTGATGAGCTCTCCAGTGCCCTAATTAGATTTATCCTTCCAAATCCTCCGTATCTCCAATCTCTGTATGTGTATTTTCCTATTTTTATGGCATAGGGACAGTAAAGGATGGTATTGGGGGTTATAATATGCTCTTTGAGTGCCGCCAATGCTATAAAAGGCTTAATAAGTGAGCCTGGAGGGTATGCTCCCTGTGTGGATATATCAAATAGGTGAAGGAGATGCTCTTTTTTTAACTTCTGCCACTCTTTCTTTGTCAATCCTTTCACAAAGTAGTTGGGGTCGAATGAATCGCTGTTTACAATTGCCAGTATGGCGCCGTTGGGTCTCATTACGACGATAGAGCCCCTGATTTTATTTTCTTTGAATAGATTATAAATGAACTCTTGCAGTTTTGAGTTTACTGTTAGCTTAATATTCTCTCCCTTTTTTGGGGGTGTCTCAGATAGGGTTTTTACAATGGCTCCAGTCGATGAAACTTCTATCTCTTTAAGACCACTCTTTCCCCTTAAAGCTTTATCGTACTTCTCCTCTATGCCCTTTCTCCCTATATAGTCTCCTACATGCAGATATGGGTCTCTTTTTAAATCTTTCAGTGATACCTCACTTATATAACCCACTATGTTGG
>WFQQ01000033.1 GCA_015486965.1 Desulfurellaceae bacterium | reverse complement strand
GAACCCTACATACTACAATGTTTTTGGAAAGCTTGAAAAGCAGGCTTATTTTGGTGCTTTTATTACAGATTTTACTCACATAATAGCAGGCTCTATACACAGGGCAAACGGAGGATACTTGATACTTGACGCATTCAGTGTTCTCATTAATCCGGGAGTGTGGGAGACACTGAAGCGAACCCTTCTTTCAAGCAAAGCAACGATTGAGGAGATGTCCGAAAAATACGGAATAATAGCAGCAGAGACATTGAAACCGGAGCCCATAGAACTGGATTTAAAGGTTGTTTTGATTGGTCCTGAATTTATATTCGATATTCTTTTTGAATATGATTATGAATTTGCCAAACTTTTTAAGATTAAAACGAACTACGATTACGCAATACCAAAGCAGGAGTCGGTGATAAAAAGGTATGTGTCCACTGTTCTTAAGTATTGTGATGAGAAAAAGTTAAAAAAGCCAGACGCTTCAGGTTTCAAGGGGCTTCTAAAGTATTCAAGCAGACTGGCTGAAGACAGAGAAAAACTCTGGGCTTACACAAGTAGTGTAATAGATATAGTGAAAGAGGCTCAATTTGTTAGCAGTTCGGATAGTTTAAAGTACGAAGATATAAGACTTGCCATTAATGAGAGAAAGTTTCTCAGGGATCTGTGGAAGGAAAAGATATACGAGATGATAAAAGACGGTAGCATAATCGTCGATTTAGAAGGTGAGAAGATAGGGGAAATTAACGGACTCTCTGTGCTTGATATAGGAGATTTTGCCTTTGGAAGGCCTAATAAGATAGTTGCAAGAACATACTTTGGTAAAGATGGTCTTGTCAGCATCGAAAGAGAGAGCAAGTTGTCTGGAAAGATCTTTGATAAAGCATCTTTTATAATATCGGGATATATAAACGGCACATACGGTTTCAATAAAAACTTGAGTTTCTCTGCATCCATCTCTTTTGAACAATCGTACTCGATGATAGAGGGGGATAGTGCATCCGTTGCTGAAACCCTTACAGTATTATCAGCTTTGGCAGATGTACCTCTGGCTCAAAACCTTGCCATTACAGGTTCCATGAACCAGAACGGAGTGGTTCAGCCCATAGGCGGTGTCAATGAGAAGATTGAAGGTTTTTATGAGGTGTGTAAGATAACGGGAAATCTCGATGGTGCTGGTGTTGTAATTCCTAAAAGAAACTTAAAAAACCTTATCCTTGACGACGAGGTTGAGGAGTCTGTCAGGGAAGGTAGTTTTAAAATATATGCCATAGATACGGTGGATGATGCCATAGAGCTTTTTACTGGATTGGAAGCTGGCAAAAGAATAAATAATGGCTTTGAAAAGGGTAGTTTTCACTATCTTGTTGATAGAAAGCTTAAGAAAATTAACAGCCTAATGAGGCGCGAAGTCCAGGAGTCTTAGATGCTGAGATTCTTGGACGCTGGAGAGTCTCACGGTCAGGCACTGATTGCCATTTTAGAGGGCATACCAGCAGGATTAAAAATTGACCTTGACTTTATAAATAGTCAGCTACTTTTGAGACAGTCGGGATATGGTCGTGGAGGAAGGCAGAAAATAGAAAGGGATAGGGTAGAAATCCTGAGTGGAGTTAGGTTTTCTGAAACAATAGGTTCACCCATAGCAATGATGATAAAAAACAGAGACCATGAGAACTGGAAAGATATAATGAACCCTCTGGGTGAGAGGAATGAACTTAGAAAAGTTATAAGACCGAGACCGGGTCATGCGGACCTCACAGGCTATTTGAAGTATGACAGAGATGATATAAGGGATGTACTTGAAAGATCGAGTGCAAGGGAAACAGCCATAAGAACTGCAGTTGGGGGAGTGTGCGAACTTCTTTTAAGAGAAGTTGGTGTAAGGCTGTTTTCTTATGTTGTTTCCATTGGTAAGGTCAGGTCTGATATTGATGTTGGAGACAGAGAACTTGAGAAAAACACTTTAAATTCACCGGTATTCTGCCCTGATAAGAAGGCAGCAGGCCTGATGATTGCAGAAATTGAACAGGCAAAAAGGGATGGAGATAGCGTTGGTGGAGTTGTTGAGGTTTTAGCAAGGGATGTCGTGGCTGGGATTGGAAGCTACAGCCAATGGGATAGAAAGTTAGACGCAAGGCTCGCCTTTGGATTAATGAGCATTCAGGCTGTCAAAGCAGTTGAGATTGGAGATGGCTTTAAAAATACATATAGGTTTGGCTCAGAAGTTCATGATGAGATAGTCTATGAGAATGGTTATAAGCGAAAGAGCAACAGGGCAGGGGGTATAGAGGGTGGCATGTCAAACGGTGAGGATATCGTTGTAAGGGCTTATATGAAGCCAATCCCGACCCTAAAAAAAGGATTGGGCTCTGTTAATGTTGAAACCCATGAGGCGGAGCGCTCTGCTTTTGAGAGGAGTGATGTGTGCGCTGTGCCCGCATTGAGCGTTGTGGCAAGGGCAGTTGTTGCATTTGAACTTGCAAGGGCTTATCTTGAAAAGTTTGGTTCTGACACAGTTAGAGAGCTTACAGAAAGGGTCAGTGTGTATAGAGAGTACCTATCTAAAAAATGAATATCGTTCTTGTTGGTTTTATGGGAAGCGGGAAGACAACCCTTGCAAGGATGTTGAGCAAAAAACACGGATTTAGGTTTGTTGACACCGATAAGCTTATTGAAAAAAAAGAACGCATGACAATAAGCGAGATATTTTCCCTTAAGGGTGAAAACTATTTTAGAGAGGTTGAGAGACAGGTTATAGATGATGAGCTCTGTTTTTGCGATAACTGTGCAATAGCCACAGGTGGCGGAATGCCCTGCTTTTTTGATAATATGGAAAAACTGAAAACACTTGGATGGGTAGTTTTTCTAAAAGCTCCATTTGATGTGATTCTTGACAGAGTAAAGGGCAGTTCAAAAAGGCCTTTATTTAAAGATGTTGAGAAGGCAAAGGAGCTCTATTTCAAAAGAATTGGATGCTATAGTAAGGCACATTTCACTGTTGAGGTTTCAGGCTCCAAGGAAAAAGTTTTAGAGAAGATAGAAAAGTTTATTTTTAGAGGGTATGGTGAAAGTTACAATTAAAGAGCTTGTGGGTAGTATTAAGGAAAAGTTAAGTTTTTCCAAGGTCGCAACAAGAATTTTAAAGTTATTTGAAAATGATGATTTGAGTTCCTATCAGCTTGCCAAGGTTATAGCAATGGATCCTGTTCTCGCTGCTTATATACTGAAGATTTCAAACTCACCTTTTTACAACTTCTCAGGTAAGGTGAAAACGCTTTCCGATGCCATAACGCTTGTTGGTTTTGAGGAGATAAAAAAGATAGTTATTATGATAAGTGCAAAGAATGCTTTTAAGGTTAGTGATGATATTGATAGGATGTTATGGGAGCACTCGCTTGCCGTAGCAGTAGGTTGTTCGGTCATAAACTCATCCGTGGGTGTTACAGACGATGGAGAGGCGTATATATCTGGGCTGCTTCACGATATAGGGAAGATTGTTTTCAAGAAAAGCCAACTTGTTAACTACTCAGATATATTTAAAACTGCTTATGAATCAGGAGAGGAGATTAGAATTCTCGAGGAGAAAACATTTGGCTACAACCACGCCGATGTCGGTGGTTATCTTTTGAAAGAGTGGAACTTTGACCAGGAGATAGTGGATGCTGTTTCCTTTCACCATCTCAATTTTACCTTGAAGAAAACAGCCGATTTTTTAAAAAAGGCTGCGCTCATTAACTTATCCGATTTTATCGTAAATAATATTATCGGTCTTGGAAAAAAAGAGGCATCAAAGGATTACGATGCCGTGAATAATTTGAACTCTGCCAGGCTTATAGGATTTTATACAGACAATCCTGTTGGTTTGGTTGAAGATATACAGCATAAGTTTATGATATTGGCCACAGCGATGGAAGGTTAGGGATGAAAGTACTGATTACTGGTGCAACGGGATTTGTAGGCATCAATACGGTTAAAAAGCTTTCAAGGGTTCACGATGTTTCTGTTTTTGTCAGAAACAGGAAGCTTGCAGAAGGCTATTTTCAGGACACTGTTAAAATAAAGCTGGGTGATGTTAGGGATATTGAGAGCTTAAAAAGGGCGTTTAATGATAAATTTGATGCTGTATTGCATATAGCTGGAGTTATAAGTGCTCATAACTTAGAAAAGCTTTATCAGGTTAACAGATTTGGGTGTAAGAATGTAGCACAAGTGGCAAAGGAGAGGGGTGTTTGCAATTTTGTATATGTATCTTCCCTTGCTGCTCGAGGACCAGACGGTGTATGGCATCCCATTTCCCATTACGGTAATTCAAAGAGGCTCGGTGAGTTGGAGATTATAAATTCCTTTGGTGATAAGAACTTAAAAATCATCCGCCCACCGATAATTTTTGGACCCCACGATAGGGGAACCTTTCCTCTATTTAAGCTTGCAAGCCGTGGAGTGTATCCTATAATAGACAGAGTCTATAGCTTTCTTTATGTGGAGAAGCTTTCTGAAATATTAAAGGGATTGTTAGAGTATAGGACAGAAAAGTTAGAGTTTTTTTACGCTTCAAGCTTCACGGTGGCGTTTACAGAACTTGCGGCATGCCTGAAAAGGGTTTCAGGTAAGAAAGGGTTTAAACTGAAACTACCATTGAGTTTAATAAAGTTAGCTGCTCATTTCAGCACCAAAAGCTCTCCCTTTACAAAAGATAAGGTTAGGGAGATTGAGCCTGAAGCTTGGAGCTGCGATAGTAAAACTGTTGAAAGTAGTTTAAATATTGAACCATCTGTTGATATGTGCGAAGCTATAAAGGAAACATTTGATTGGTATAGAACAAATGGATGGTTATAGCCCAATAATATTAACCGACGATGATAGGTTTTATATACTGGATCAGAGGAAACTGCCTGCAGTTGTTGAGTATATTGAAGCAAATAACATAAACAGTGTGTGTAAAGCTATTAAGGATATGGCAGTTAGAGGGGCACCATTAATTGGAATAACGGCGGCTATAGGTCTTTATTTTGGAATTAAGGACTCAAACTCCTTAGATGAGCTAAACGCCCAGTTCCATAAAGCTTACGAATGTTTATCAAAAACGCGCCCCACGGCTGTAAACCTTTTCTGGGCGCTTGATAAAATGAAAAGGGTAAAAAATGAAAAAGAGTTGATTTTACCCTTGGAAAAGTTGATTAAAAAGATCAGGGCAACTGCTATCTCGATCTGGGAAGAACAAAAAAAAGTTGATGAGCTTATAGGTGAGGCAGGTTCTGAGTTCCTTAAAGGGAAAAAGAGAATTTTAACCCACTGCAATACAGGAACGCTTGCAACTGGTGGAATTGGAACAGCTCTGGGCATTATCAAAACAATGTATAAGAAGGGAGAACTTGAGCTTGTATATGTTGATGAGACAAGGCCATACTTGCAGGGTATGAGGTTGACTGCGTTTGAGCTTAAACAGGAGGGGATTGATTATAAAATTATAACTGATAATTCGTGTGGAATGCTTTTTAAAAAGAAACTTGTTGATGCAGTTGTAGTTGGGGCAGATAGGATTGCAAAGAATGGGGATACGGCAAATAAGATTGGTACATACTGTTTGGCGAGCATGTGTAAGAAACACGGCATTACCTTTGTTGTGGCTGCACCCGAATCGACCATAGATAGAACTATTAAATCAATGGATGAGATACCTGTTGAGGAGAGGAATAAAGAGGAGGTTCTAAAGATCGCTGGACGGTATCTTACACCAGAAAACTCAGACGCTCTTTACTATTCATTCGATCTAACAGAGGCAGAGCTTATTTCAGCCATAATAACGGAGAGAGGGGTTTTCAAGCACCCTTACAATTTCTGATATGAAATTTTTGAAGTTTGAAAAATACGAAGGAATAGGAATTTTAACGCTAAACAGGCCAGAAAAACATAATTCCATAAGCAACGAGTATATGGACGAGTTTATAGAATTTCTCAACTTTGCAGAGAAGGAACCGCTTAAGGCTTTAATAGTGAAGTCAGCTGGTGAAAATGTGTTTTCATCGGGTGGAGATATCAACTACTTTCTGACCCTTACCTCAAAAGAGGATGCCTTTAGCATGGCTTTGAAAATGCACAATATTTTGAGCAGGTTTGAAGATTTGGAGTATCCAACCGTCTGCATGATAAACGGTTCTGCCATCGGTGGTGGTGCTGAAATTATACTGGCTTTTGACATAAGGTTTGCGAGGAGTGATATATTTATACAGTTCAAAGAGAAGGAGATCGGTGTTACCACGGGCTGGGGAGGTACTTACAGGTTGGTTAAGCTTGTGGGGTTCAACAAGGCACTCGAACTTCTCTTGTCAGCCAAGAGGATTGATGCGAAAGAGGCAAAAGATATTGGGCTTGTAAACGAGATATTTGATAAATCTGTATTAATGGACAAGGTTATGGAGTTTTGCCACAGGTTTAAAGACGACGATTTGAGGTTGATAAAACACATAAAGAGGCTTGCCAAAGAATCACAACACTTGAAGCGTGAGGATGGTATGCAGCTTGAGAGGATTTTGTTTTCTGAAAGCTGGATGTTTGGCAAGCGGGAAAAGGAGATGAAAAAATTTGTGGAGAAGGGATAGATGGGGTTCTTAAAAAGCATTTCTGACAAATTGTTCAAGACAAAAAACAGTTTTACGAAAAGGATTCACGAGGAATCGGTTAAAGATGAGCCGATCACGGATGAATATTTAGAGTTTATTGAAGAGCTACTTATTGAGTCCGACTTCGGTGTGAAAACAACAATGAAGATAATGGAAGCTATTGAGAAAGGGATTGCAGACGGAAGCATTAAAACGAGAAGGGATGTGGAGTTTAAAATCAGGGAGATAATACTTGATATTTTAAAACAGGTTGAAAAGCCTCTGGAAATAAGAAGGAAGAATTTTGTAGTGCTGGTTGTTGGAATTAATGGCTCTGGGAAAACTACAACTATTGGAAAGCTGGCAAGCCTGAACACAGAAAAGGGCAAGAGGGTTTTGTTGGTGGCTGCGGATACATTCAGGGCTGCTGCCATTGATCAGCTAAAAGTGTGGGCTGAGAGAAGCGGTTCTTTAATAGTGAAACAGGATGAGGGGGCAGACCCTGCTGCAGTTGCTTACGACGGGGTTAAAAGTGGAATTGCAAGAAATGTAGATGTGATCTTTATAGACACAGCAGGCAGACTGCACACTCAAAAGAACCTTATGAATGAGGTGAAAAAGATAAAAAATGCTGTGAGTAAGGCTTATAGTGAGGCTCCCCATGAGGTTTTGCTTGTTCTTGATGCGACAATCGGACAGAATGCTATAAATCAGGCGAGGGAGTTTAATAGAGCTTTAGGAGTAAGCGGTATTGTTCTTACAAAGATGGATGGAACAGCTAAAGGTGGAATTATTGTAGCAATAAGTGAGGAGTTTAAAATTCCAATAAGGTATATAGGTATTGGTGAAGCTTTGGAAGACCTGAAGGTATTTAATGCACGGGACTTTGTGGAGTCTGTTTTTGTGCCATAAATTTGGGAGGTGAGATATGGGTGTTGTTGTGGATGTTTATGCCCTTGAGATACTAGATTCAAGGGGGAATCCGACCATAAGATGTACGGTTAGGACAGACAACGATGTGGTTGGTGTGTGTGAGGTTCCGAGCGGTGCATCAACAGGTGATAATGAGGCAGTTGAGCTCAGGGATGGTGAGGATAGATACAGGGGCAAAGGCGTTTTAAAGGCGATCTCAAATATCAATGATAAGATAGCGAATGAGGTGATTGGACTTGATGTTTTTAATCAGGCTGAAATAGATAATATTATGTTAGAGCTGGATGGAACACCAAATAAATCCAATCTGGGAGCCAATGCCATTCTGGCTGTATCTCTGGCTGTGGCACGGGCAGCAGCTAACGAACTAAAACAACCACTTTATAGGTATCTCGGCGGTTTACATGCAAATCTTTTGCCCATTCCCCTTCTTAATATTTTGAATGGGGGGAAGCACGCTGATAACAATGTAGACTTTCAGGAGTTTATGATAGCACCTGTGGGTGCTGAGAGTTTTAAGGACGCCATAAGGATGGCTTCGGACACATTCTGGGCTTTGAAGTCCATTTTAAAAGAGAGGGGTCTGTTTACAGGGGTCGGTGATGAAGGTGGTTTTGCCCCAGATTTAAAGTCCAATGAGGAGCCCATTAAACTGATACTTGAGGCTATTGAGAAGGCTGGTTATACTCCTATGGATGATATAGCTTTAGCCTTAGACCCTGCGGCGAGTGAGTTTTATAAGGATGGAAAGTATATTGTGTCCAACGAAAAGCTGTCGAGTGAAGATATGATCTCACTCTACAAGGAGTTTGTTGATAAATACCCCATTATTGTTCTTGAGGATGGGCTTGCTGAGAATGACTGGGATGGCTGGGAAAAGCTAACCGAAGAGCTTGGCGATAGAATTATGCTTGTTGGAGACGATATTTTTGTTACCAATGTAGAGTTGATTAATAAAGGAATAGAAAATGCTATTGCAAATGCGATTCTAATAAAACCCAACCAGATTGGTACGCTTACCGAAACTCTGGATGCCATCAGGCTTGGTGAGGATGCAGCATACAACCTTGTTATATCTCACAGGTCTGGTGAGACATCCGATACATTTATCGCAGATTTAGCAGTTGCCTGCAACACTGGCTGGATTAAAACGGGCTCGGCCTGTAGGGGAGAAAGGATTGCAAAGTATAACAGGTTAATAGAAATTGAGGATGAGCTGTTCCCCTATGGAGAATACCCAACATGGTAGTTTTTTGAAAATTATAACATTAATACTATTTTTAATACTGACAGCCCTAATAGCAAAAGGCATATATTCAAAGCAGGCTCAGTTGAAAGAGTTAAAAAGGGAGAGTTCTTTGCTCGATAAAAAGATATCGCAGGTCAGACACAACATAGAACAGATAAAGCGAAAGATTAGGATAGCAAAGAACGACCCCTACTATCTTAAGCATGAAGCCCAAGAGAGATACATGATCGTTTCCAAGGATGAAACGATCATAATATTTAGCGATAACTCAAGCAAAAATAGATAGGACTATAGCTATTAATGAAGGTTAATATTGTTGGGGGCGGGCTGGCTGGTGTGGAGGCAGCCTTTGCCCTTGCCAGAAGGGGAATATATGTGAATCTCTTTGAGATGAAGCCTAAAAAATTTAGTGAGGTTCACTCTTCAAGCAACCTGGCAGAGGTTGTATGCAGTAACTCCTTTGGAAGCACCAAGTTAACAACTGCAAGTGGTGTTCTTAAAGAGGAGATGAGGATTCTTGACTCGACGCTTTTAAAAGCTGCCGCTTTGAGCAGGGTTGAAGCCGGTACTGCTTTAGCTGTCGATAGAAAAAAGTTTTCATCAATTATTACAAAATGGGTTGATAAACATCCGAAGATTAAACTTATAAGAGATAGGGTTGCAAAACTGAATGATGAAGATATCTGGATTGTTGCATGTGGTCCTCTTTGTGATGGTGAGCTTATCGAATATATAAAAAGAGAAGTGCTAAAAGGGGATTTTTTGTATTTTTTCGATGCTATTGCTCCTATAGTTTATGCTGACAGCGTCGATTTTACTAAGGGTTTTTGGGGCTCAAGATACTCAGATGAAAAAGATTACTTTAACTGTGTTTTGACTGAGGATGAATATAACAGGTTCTATAAAGAGCTTATCAAAGCCGAAAAAGTTGAGTTTAAAGAGTTTGAAAAAAACTACTATGAGGCGTGCTTGCCTGTTGAGGAGATAGCAGAAAGGGGTAAGGAGACCCTGTTGTATGGTCCTTTGAAGCCTGTTGGGCTTAAATTTAAAGGAAAAACGCCTTTTGCCGTTGTTCAGTTGAGAAAGGAGAATAGGGAAGGAACACTTCTCTCTCTGGTTGGGTTTCAAACAAAGCTAACTTATAGGGAGCAGAAAAGGGTTTTGAGGCTCATACCTGCCTTAAGGAACGCAGAGTTTGCAAAGTTTGGCAGTCTCCACAGGAATACATACATAAACTCTCCTGAGGTTTTGAATATCTATCTTCAGGCCAAGAAGAAGCCAAATGTATACTTTGCAGGTCAGATAACTGGTGTTGAGGGTTATATGGCAAGTGGAGCAACAGGTATCTATGTGGGCATGAACATTGCTCTGCTCTTAAAAAAAGGTAAAATGCTAAAGCCACCTGAGAATACGATGCTTGGTGGCTTGATTAGGTATATAACAACTCCAAAAGACGAGAGAGGCGGTAAGGTTACCAAAGTTTCTTTTCAACCTATGAGCGAAAACTTTGGATTTATTGAGGTTGGAAAGGTTAAAAATAAAAAGGTAAAAAGGGAGAGGCAGGCCGAGGTTGCTTTAGAAAATATGAGGGTTTGGAGAGAAAAATATGAAAGTGAGTTTGCTTGAATACACACCCAATCCCGATAAAACTGCTGCCTTTGCGGCACGGGTGTGCTACTCGTCTAGTGTTGAGAATATAAACTTGGATAGAGAAAAAACGAGAAATATACTCAGAAGGGTCATAAAATCTGGTCATCACTCGGTTTTAGAGCATGTTAATTTTACATTTCTCATAGAAGGCATAAGTAGAGTGGCAACACATCAACTTGTAAGGCATAGAATTGCAAGCTACTCCCAGCAGAGCCACAGATACACGAAAATTACCCGTGAAAGCTTCGTGGTTCCACCATCCATTGAGGAAAAGGCTAAAGAGCTGTTTGATAAATATATAGACGAAGCGTTGGGTGTTTATGAAAGGTTGATTGGGCTTGGCATTAAAAAAGAGGATGCAAGGTTTATTATTCCGCAAGCTGTGAGCTCAAATATAGTTGTAACCATGAATGCGAGGGAACTGTTGCACTTTTTCACCCTCAGAACCTGCGTTAGGGCGCAATGGGAGATAAGACAGTGTGCAGTTGAAATGCTTAAACTTGCAAAATCCAAAGCTCCTATAATATTTGAAAATGCGGGTCCAGCTTGTGTTAGGGGGAGGTGTCCAGAGGAGCATCCATGCGAAAACATAAGGGAGATAAGGGAGTTTTTTAAGCAGCTATGAGCGGTAATCTCTTTGTTGTAGCTACACCTATAGGCAATATGGAGGATATAACCTTAAGAGCATTGAAGACATTAAAGAGCGTTGATTATGTGCTTGCGGAATCACCCCACCACTCAAGAAGGCTATTTGAGAGATATTCAATAGAAACAAAACTCATCAAATTCAACGATGATTATGATGTTAGAGATGTTTTGGAGAAAGCTTTGGGAGATCTGCTTGCAGGATTGAACATAGCCCTGATAAGTGATGCTGGTACTCCGACCATATCAGACCCTGGTTTTAGGATAGTTAGAGCCTGCAGAGAAAAAGGAATAAAGGTTGTTCCCATCCCTGGCCCATCAGCTCTTATTGCTGCGCTCTCTGCCTCTGGTGTACCAACAGATAGGTTTGTTTTCTTAGGGTTTCTTCCAAAGGGTTCTAACAAAAAAAAGAAACTGCTCAAGGAAGCAGATATTGGTGGAACCGTTGTGTTGTATGAGTCTCCCAATAGGGTGGTAAAGACACTTGATGCTGTTAGAGAGGCGTTGGGTGAGAGATTCGTTGTTGTTGCGCGAGAACTGACAAAGATTCATGAGGAATTTATATCAGGGCATGTAAGCGAGGTTTTAGAAAAGCTCCTCAAACGACCCTCTTTGAAAGGTGAATTTGTAATTCTCATTGAGAAAGATGTTTAAAAGCGCAAGAACCATAGCTTTATTTACACTGTTGAGCAGGATATTTGGCTACATACGGGATCTGACCATTGCTTCTTTTCTGGGTGCATCAATTTACACAGACATGTTTTTTATCGCCTTTCGCATTCCGAACTCATTGAGGAGGTTTTTGGGCGAGGGTGCTGTCAATTCTGCCGTTGTTCCTGTTCTTTCAAAGCTGAGCGAGAGGGATAAACCTAAAGCAATATGGAACCTTATTTTTTATTTTTCTGTTCTTCTGGTTTTTGTTACAGTCATTGGTGTTTTATTTTCAAAAGTCTTGATAGTTATTTTCGCTGCTGGCTATCTTCACAACCATTTTCAACTGATGAACAGACTCGTTAAACTCATCTTCCCCTACATATTTTTCATAGGTCTAACCGTTCTTTTCATGGGCATCTTAAATAGCTTCAAACATTTTGCCATACCATCCTTTGCACCAACTCTTCTTAATATTAGCATCATAGCTTCTCTATTTTTCCTGTTTGGAAAGTTTGAAAATCCAATATACCCTCTATGTATAGGTGTTCTCGTAGGTGGTTTTCTTCAGCTTTTTGTATCGAGTATAGATTTTTTTACCCTCAAACTGCCCTTTGATTTTTCCTTAAAAATCGAAAAAACTACGGTAGAGATATTCAAACTAATGGCCATATCGGCAGTAGGGAGTTCAATAATACAGATATCCTCAATGGTTGATGG
>WFQQ01000032.1 GCA_015486965.1 Desulfurellaceae bacterium | reverse complement strand
GCACCACCAGGACCGTGCATCGACTGTAAACCTATTGCAATACCCAACCCCTGAAGAAAAGATATTACAACCGTTCCGTAGCGTGTGTATTCTGTTATTTTTCTTCTACCCGCCTCACCCTCCTTTTTCAAAGCCGCAAGCTCAGGTGAGACAGCAGTTAAAAGCTCCATTATAATCGCTGCAGAGATGTAAGGCATAATACCCAACGAGATTATACTAAAGTTCTTTATGGCACCACCAGAAAACAGGTTAAACAGTCCCAATGCTGTTCCACGAGCCTGTTCAAATATCGCAGCAAGCACATGCGGGTCAACACCGGGGGTTGGGACATGTGCCGCTATCCTGAAGACAACAAACATCAGAAAGGTAAAAAGCAGCCTTCTGTTCAGCTCTGGAACATTGAAAATATTGGAATAATCCTCATTCATCCTAATACCTCTACACTACCGCCAGCTTTTTCTATCTTCTCCTTTGCTGACTTAGAAAATGCGTCGGCGATAACTGTAAGTTTTTTGGTTAGCTCTCCATCCCCAAGAACCTTAACGGGTCTGTTGCTCTTTACCAAACCCCTTTTTATCATAAAAGTTATATCGACAACATCTCCATCATTGCATACTTCTTCAAGTTTTCCCACATTCACAGTTGTATACTCCACTCTAAAGGGATTCTTAAAACCCCTCTTAGGTAATCTTCTGTAGATGGGTGTCTGTCCACCTTCAAAATAGGCTGGCTTTGCCCCTCCAGAACGAGCTTTCTCACCCTTATTGCCCTTTCCAGCTGTTGTTCCCCAACCGCTGCCATCTCCTCTACCTACCCTTTTTCTCTTTTTAACAATGCGTGGTAATTCATAAAGTTCCATAATCAGCACCTCTCCTTAGAGTTCTTCCACTTCAACCATAAAGGAAATTTTCCTTATCATGCCCCTGATATGGGGAGTATCTTTCCTTATTACATACTTATTTGGCCTTTTTACTCCCAACGCAATAGCCGTTTTTCTTATGGAAGGCTTCTGACCTATCAAGCTTCTCTTAAGAGTGATTTTCAAATCAGCCATGGCTCACCTCACTTTCCCCTCATCTTCATTATCTCATCCCTATCCCTCAAAAGGCTCAAAGCTTTAACCAAAGCATGGGAAAGGTTGTGAACATTGTTGGAGCCTATAGACTTAGTAACGATATTCTTTATGCCGCAAACCTCTAAAATTGCCCTTGCCGTGTTTCCAGCTATAATACCTGTTCCTGGCCTTGCTGGTTTTATAAGAATTCTACCAGCCCCTTCCTTAACTTCAAGCTGGTGTGGTATTGTCCCATCTTCTGTGATGGGTACTTTAACCAAATTCTTCTTGGCTTTCTCAATAGCCTTTTTTATGGCCTCTGGGACTTCGTGGGACTTGCCCAATCCAAGTCCAACCCTTCCCTTTTTATCTCCTACGGCAACCAAAGCCGAAAACCTGAATCTTCTACCGCCTTTCACAACTTTGGTAACCCTTTTTATAGATATTACCTGCTCTTCAAACTCCTTTTCCATCTGCACCATAAGCACCACTCCTAAAATTTAAGTCCAGCTTTTCTTGCACTATCGGCAAGAGCCTTTACCTTACCATGGTAAATATAACCGTTCCTGTCAAAAACAACCCTCTCTATACCCTTATCCAGAGCTTTCTTTGCAACAGCCTCTCCAACAACCTCCGCTGACTTAATGTTGCAACCTTTAACCTTATCCCTCAAATCAAGGTCAAGTGTTGAAGCTGAAACAAGGGTTCTGCTGCTCTCATCGTCTATAATCTGAGCATAGATATGTTTTAAACTTTTATAAACACAAAGTCGTGGTCTATCCGCGGTTCCTCTGATTCTATACTTAATTCTTTTCTTTCTCCTCAACCTTTCCTTTTTTCTATCTACAGTTGACATCTATTAACCCCCATTATTTTGCAGCAGCTTTGCCCATTTTTCTTCTAATGTGTTCATCTTTATACCTAATACCCTTACCCTTGTATGGTTCTGGCGGTCTCACAGCCCTTATCTGGCTCGCAACCAATCCCACAAGCTGTTTATCTATTCCAGAAACCACTATCTCTGTTCCCTTTTTATCAACCTCTATTTTAATACCATCAGGAATATTATAGTTTACATCATGGGAATAACCCACAGAAAGAACCAGTGTTTTACCCTTAACAGAAGCCTTATATCCAACACCTTCAATTTGTAATACTTTCTGAAAACCATTCGAGACTCCAACTACTGCATTATTTATTAAGCTTCTATAAAGGCCGTGCATTGCCTTTGCGCTTTTGGAATCACTGTTAGATTTTACATATATATATTTATCATCTTTCTCAACAGTAACAAACGCAGGGTTGAACTCCTGTTTCAACTGCCCTTTAGGGCCTTTCACCTCTACCAACCCATCTTTAATCTGAACCTCTACCCCAGAAGGAATAGGGATAGGTGTTTTTCCTATTCTTGACATCTCGACCTCCCGTTAAAATACCTCGCAGATGTATTCGCCACCAAGGTTTCTCTTCTTGGCCTCATCCGTCGTCATTACACCCTGCGAAGTTGACACTATTCCAATACCCAAACCATTCATAACAGGCTTAATCTCATCGGCAGATATATAAACCCTTCGAGAGGGTTTACTAACCATTTTCATCATCATAATGGCTGGTTTTCTCTTATTCTGGTCTGCATACTTTAGAAACACCCTTAATATGTTGCGGTTTCCCGTATCTGTTAACTTTCTGTAATCGCTTATGTATCCCTCTTCCTTTAAAATCTTAACCACATTCTCAACGAGGTGGTTATTTGCAACATCGACATAGTCATGTTTTGCCTTTAAGCCATTCTTAATCTTCGACAGACAATCAGCTACCTTCTTACTCATACGCCACCTACCAACTTGCCTTTTTTACTCCAGGAATTTCACCCTTGCCAGCAAGTGTCCTAAAGCAGACCCTACAAATTCCGAACTTCCTTATATAACCCCGTGGTCTCCCACATATTTGACACCTGTTCCTCGCCCTTACCCTAAACTTGGGAGGCCTCTTAGACTTCTCTATCAACGCCTTTCTTGCCATACCCTCTCCTCAAACTTAATTAATTTTTCTAAAAGGCATTCCGAATGCCTCAAGCAGTGCCTTAGCCTCTTTGTCCGTTTCAGCGGTTGTAACAATTGTAACACTTAGTCCATGAACCTTCATAATCTTATCGTAGTTTATCTCAGGGAATATGAGCTGCTCTGTTATGCCCAAGGTGTAGTTGCCCCTGCCATCAAAACCCTTTAAAGGAACACCCCTAAAGTCCCTTATCCTCGGGATCGCAAAAGATATAAACCTATCCAAAAACTCATAAGCCCTGTCGCCTCTGAGTGTTACCTTACAACCTATGGGCATTCCCTTTCTAAGTTTAAAGTTTGCTATAGACTTCCTTGCCCTTGTAATCACACCCCTTTGACCAGTTATCAAAGCAAGCTCATCCAAAGCAGACTCAAGTAGCTTAATATCATGCATACCCTCGGCCAAACCTGCATTTAACACTATCTTCTCAAGCTTTGGTACCTGCATTACATTTTTATATGAAAACTCTTTCATCAACCGAGGAATAATCTCTTCTTTGTAGAGCTTCTTCAGCCTCGGAACATACTTCTCAGACATTAAACTTCTCCTCCTTAGATTGTCTCACCGCATTTTTTACAATACCTGACTTTTTCGCCACTCTCCAAAAACTTGATGCCAACTCGTGTTGGCTGGTTGCAATGAGGACAGATAAGCATAACATTGGAAATGTGTATTGGAGCCTCTTTCTCAACTATTCCGCCTTTTGTGGTTGCCGAGGCTTTTACATGTCTTTTAATTATCCTAACACCCTCAACAATAACCCTGTTTTTTTCTGGCACAAATGAAATTATCGTACCCTCTTTTCCCTTATCTTTACCAGCTATAACCTTAACCTTATCGTTTTTTTTCAGTTTTGTTCTCATTCTTTTCATCACAACACCTCTGGAGCAAGGGATATAATTTTCATAAACTCTTTTCCACGAAGCTCCCTAACAACGGGACCAAAAATTCTTGTCCCTATAGGCTCTTTCTGATTGTTAATTAGCACGGCTGCATTCTCATCGAATTTTATGTATGTTCCATCCGGTCTTCTAAACTCCTTCTTAGTTCTAACAACAACAGCCTTAACCACATCGCCCTTTTTCACTTTACCGTTTGGATCAGCCTCCTTTACAGAGGCGACGATTATATCTCCAACTCTGGCATACCTCTTTCTTGTTCCACCAAGCACCTTTATACACATAATCCTCTTTGCACCAGAGTTATCTGCAACCTTCAACATACTGTATGGCTGTATCATTGCTCATCTCCCAATCCTACATATTTCTCGGTGATTTCAAGCAATCTAAAGTGCTTATCTTTGGAAATAGGCCTGCACTCAATAAACTTAACCCTATCTCCCTTTTTGGCTTGATTTTTCTCGTCGTGAACCTTGAATCTCTTTCTTCTTTTAACATACTTATGGAACTTGGGATGTTCAACTAAAGTTTCTACCTCCACAACGATTGTTTTATCCATCTTATCACTAACAACAACGCCCTCTTTTACTAACTTACTCATACCTGCTCACCCTTCTTGAGTTTCTCGTTTTTCACAGTGAGAACCCTTGCGAGGTCTTTTCTCAAGCTCCTTATTTTGTGAGGATTATCTATCTGTTCCAATCCCTTTCTCATGTTGAGTTTAAATATCTCTTCCCTCAATCTTTTCTCTTCTTCAATAAGCTCCTTCAAACTCTTCTCTCTCAACTCTGCTGCTTTCATGACCACTCACTCCGCTTAACAAATTTCATTTCTATGGCAAACTTCTGAGCAGCAAGCTCAAAAGCCTTTCTGGCAAGTTCTTCGTTTACGCCGCCAATCTCGTAAAGAATCCTACCGGGCTTTATTATTGCAACCCATTTCTCAACAGAGCCCTTACCTTTTCCCATCCTTGTTTCAGCAGGCTTCTTTGTCAATGGAAAATCCGGAAAAACCCTAATCCAAACCTTACCCTGATGTTTTAAAACCCTGTTGATGGCAATCCTTGCAGCCTCAATCTGCCTGTTCGTAATCTCACCCCTGCCTACGGCTTTCATACCGTAATCACCGAAGGCAAGTTTGGTTCCCCTTTTTGCAATGCCCCTGACACCGTTTCTGTTTCTCTGGTATTTCCTATATTTAGTCCTTTTTGGCATTAACATAGCTTCAATCCCACCTTTCTATTTTGGAGATACTATTCCGTTGAAAACCCAAACCTTTATTCCAATAACACCCGCCTGGGTCAAACTTTCTGCAAAACCGTAATCTATATCGGCACGCAGTGTACTCAACGGTATTCTACCCTCTTTTATCCACTCTGTCCTTGCCATCTCTGCACCGCCTAGCTTTCCTGCAACCTGAATCTTGATACCCTTTGCCCCCTTCTTTAGAGCAAGGTAAGCAGCTCTCTTCATAACCCTTCTGTAGGGCATTCTTTTCTCAATCTGCAGAGCTATATTCTCAGCTATAAGCTGAGCATCCCTCTCAGGGGCTGGAACATCCTTAACATTAATTGTTACATTTGAGTTAGTTAGAGATTTAACATACTCCCTGAGCTTCTCAACCTCAGAGCCTTTCCTTCCTATTATTATGCCCGGCATGGCTGCGTATATATTAATTGTCATCTTGTTTCTTTTTCTTTCTATCTCTATTTTGGAAATTCCAGCGTAGTAAACCTTGGACTTTATAGCCCTCTTTATTTTCTGATCCTCTAAAAACTTATCCCTGTAGTCTTTCTCCGCATACCAACGGGATGTCCAGTTTTTAGTAATCCCAAGCCTTAAACCAATGGGGTTAACCTTTTGACCCAAAACCCACCTCCTACTTTCCAATAATCACAGTTATATTGCTCGTTCTTTTTATAATCCTGCCTGCCCTGCCCATTGCACGAGCTCTATACCTTTTCATCCTTATTCCATCATCAGCCGTAACATTTATAACCCTGAAACCGTCTACATCCATCCCCTGCTCAAGTGCATTTGCCACAGCAGATTCAAGCAGTTTCTTCAATATAAAGGCAGCCTTCCTTTTAGAGTATTTCAAAAGCACCAAAGCCTCATCCACACTTTTACCCTTTATAAGACCTATAACTGCTCTCACCTTTATAGGCGAGATTTTAGCACTTCTCAAATATGCCCTTGCCTCCATAGCTCACCAACCCTTACTTACCTATTTTCTTCTGGACTACGCCTTTGTGTCCTTTGAATGTTCTTGTGGGAACAAACTCTCCAAGTTTATAGCCTACCATATTTTCAGTTACATAGACCGGGACAAATTTCTTGCCGTTGTGAACAGCAAAAGTAAATCCAACAAACTCAGGAATTATTGTGCTTCTCCTTGACCATGTTTTTATCATCGTTTTTTTGCCACTTGCCTTCATCTTCTCAACTTTTTTAATCAGCTTCTCATCTACAAAAGGCCCCTTTTTCAAACTCCTCGGCATAAATTTTAGCCTCCTATTTCTTCTTTCTTCTTGTAACTATAAACTTATCCGTTCTCTTATTTCGGCGTGTCTTGTATCCTTTTGTTGGAACACCCCACGGAGTAACAGGCGTTCCACCAGTTCCTGTTTTACCCTCTCCGCCACCGTGTGGGTGGTCTATTGGGTTCATAGCCACGCCTCTAACCTGAGGTCTAAAGCCCCTGTGTCTCATCCTTCCTGCCTTACCCCAGTTAATGTTGTTGTAATCTGTGTTGCCCACCTGTCCAATCGTGGCATAGCACTCAACATGAATAAGCCTCATCTCTCCACTGGGAAGTTTAACATGAGCGTACTTGCCCTCTTTGGCCATAATTTGAGCCATTGCACCTGCACCTCTGGCAAGCTGTCCGCCACCTTTGGGCTTCAGCTCAATATTGTGGACAACCGTTCCAACAGGTATGTTTTTAATGGGCAAAGCGTTGCCTACCTTTACCTCAACATTTTCACCTGCTTCAACCACATCTCCAACCTTTAGCCCTACGGGTGCAAGGATATATCTCTTTTCACCATCCCTGTAAGCCAAAAGGGCTATCCTTGCGTTTCTGTTGGGATCATACTCAATAGCCTTAACAACAGCTGGAATATTTCTTTTATCTCGTTTAAAATCAACTATTCTGTAGTATCTCTTAACCCTGCCGCCTCTTCCCCTGACGCTAATATGACCAAAGTTATCCCTGCCAGCGTGGTATTTTAAAACCTTTATCAAAGATTTCTCTGGCTCTTTCTTTGTTATCTCCTTAAAATCTGAAACACTTGCCCATCTCAAACCATTGGTAACCGGTTTGTAAAACTTGATTCCCATCGCTAAACCTCTTTTTTAAAGTTCCTTAATTGTCTGTCCCTCTTTAAGTGTAACAACAGCCTTTTTGTAAGATGGTCTCCTGCCCTTTATTCCTCTAAAGACCTTTCTCTTTCCTTTAACATTGATAATGTTGACCTTTTCTACCTGAACTCCAAACAGCTCTTCAACAGCCTTTTTAATTTCTGGTTTATTTGCATTTTTATCAACCTTAAATACATACTTGCCATCTTCCTGGGCAGTAAAAGCTTTTTCAGATATAATCCTCTCTTTTAAAATACTCCACTTATCCATTGGCGATTCTCCCGTTAAGTTTATCAACAAGCTCTTTTGGGATAACTATCTTTCTAAACCTCAACACATCATATACATTTAAACTATCGATATTCCTGACCTCTACGCCCTCTATATTCCTCAAAGAGAGATACTCATTCTCCATACCACTTGAAAGAACAAACAGGGCTTTCCCTAAGTTGAGTTTTTTCACAAGCTCAAACGCATCCTTGGTTTTCGGCTTTTCAAATTTGAGCCCATCAATAACAATAACGCCACCATCAGCTATTCTCTGAGCCAGCGCAACAGCAAACGCTAACTTCTTTTCTTTTTTGTTCATTTTTAAATCGTAATCTCTGGGTTTTGGGCCAAAAATAACACCGCCGCCAACCCACAGGGGAGACCTGATAGAGCCAGCTCTTGCTCTTCCAGTTCCTTTCTGTCTCCATGGCTTTTTTCCACCGCCCGACACTTCTCCTCTTGTCTTTGTGCTAACCGTTCCCTGCCTTCTATTCATGAGCATGGCTCTAACTACCCTATTGAACAGCACCCCTTCGTTTTTGACGCTTTTGGGCTCAACCTTTATATCGACATCACCGACAACCTGGCTTTCACTATTCAAAACCTTCACCTTCATCTCTTAGTTCCCCTTCTTTATAATATTGACATAGCTTCCCTTGGAACCAGGAACCGCACCCTTAACAGCTATCAGCTTCTTCTCAGGATCAACAAATACCACCTCTAAATTTTTAATTGTAACCCTCTCATTACCATAGTGCCCCGGCATCTTTTTACCCTTAACAACCCTTCCGGGAAACTCGCACTGTCCAATTGAGCCTGGCCTTCTGTTGAACATGGAACCATGGGAATCGGGACCTCCTGAGAAGTTGTGTCTCTTCATAACTCCACTAAAACCACGACCTTTTGTATAGCCAATTACATCAACGATTTCACCCTTTTCGAAAATATCAACCTTTATCTCCTGCTTTGGCTCAAAACCAGAAACATCATCGAGCCTGAACTCTTTTAAAATCTTCTTCGGGGGAACCCCAGCTTTCTTATAAATACCAAGCAGAGGTTTGTTTAACCTTTTCTCCTTAGTGTCGATAAATCCAACCTGAATAGCGTTATAACCATCCTTTTCCCTTGTCTTTATCTGGGTTATAACACCATCCGTAGCTTCGAGAACCGTAACGGGAATGGCTTTCCCTTCAACATAAAGTTGAGTCATCCCCAACTTTTTCGCAACTAACCCTAACATCTACTCACTCCTGCTACCAATGTTTATTAATTTAAGAAACAGAGGAACCCCCTATAAACAGGGTTCTTATTTCTATTAAAAGCTTACTGAAGTTTTACTTCTATATCCACACCTGCTGGCAAGTCGATTTTCATTAAAGCATCAACAGTCTGCTGTGATGCATCAACTATATCGAGCAATCTCTTGTGCACCCTAATCTCAAACTGCTCTCTTGATTTCTTGTTAACATGTGGCGATCTTAAAACAGTGTATCTCGAAATCTTTGTAGGAAGAGGAATGGGGCCTTTAACTTTAGCCCCTGTCTTCCTTATTGTTTCTATAATGTCTTTTACGGAGCTGTCCAGAAGATCGCTTTCAAAAGATTTCAGTTTGAGCCTGATTCTTTGATCCATTGCCGTCACCCTCTTACTCCAATATCTCCGTTATAACACCAGCACCAACTGTTCTACCACCTTCCCTTATGGCAAAGCGTGTCTCTTTCTCGAGGGCAACAGGTGCTATGAGTTCAACTGTTAGTTCAACATTGTCTCCTGGCATAACCATCTCAACGCCCTCTG
>WFQQ01000031.1 GCA_015486965.1 Desulfurellaceae bacterium | reverse complement strand
ACTCAAGTTGAGGCCAATCCAGCCGTAATTTCTTATAACTCTATCATCAGTATTGTAGCTATCACCGAATTTTCTCAGTATCGTACCTGTCAGATAAACTGACGGGTAAAGTTTCCCAATTTTCGCTTTAACATTGTACTTTTGTGCCTCAACCTGATACTCAAGAGGTTTTGTGGCAAAGAGCTCATCTTCACTCAATCCTTTAACCTGTTCCATGCTCAATGCAGAGTCCAATTTTATACCTGTTAATGCAAGGATTGTTGCAATGACATTATCCCTGTTGGTTTTTAGGTCGTTGAGCTCAACATCAATCCTATTGAGCATGTTTTCAATCTTTACACTTGCAATGGGCGGAAATCTTCCATTTTTTACCCCTACATTCACAATAGATAGTTCAGCTTCAAGCATTTTTCTTGTGCTCTCAAGGGCTTGCATCAATTTTTCAATGTAGCTCAGCTTGGCATTGAGTATAACTATAGCCCCTTCGTTTTTTATAAAATCCAGTTTTGCCTTTTCTTTAGCGCTTTCTTTAAGCCTTTCCATCATTGAAGTTATACTGAAAAGGGGATAAACAAAAACAGGCATCGACACATTTAAACCAATCTGCTCAATGTCTTTGCTAAACGGCAAGCTCCCACCTTTCCTTAAGATATCTGCCGATTCTGTCGGCGTTGTGGGTCTCAAACTTGTGGGTGAGTTATAGTGTTGATAAGTTGCAAGACCGTAAAGCTTGGGATAAAACAGCGCTTTGGATTTAGAATACGAGGCTTCGGCAGATTTTTTTAGCATTACATCAACCTTAGTTATGGGTTGACTCTTCAAAGCCTCAAAGAGGTCATGGATGCTCATACCAAAGCTCGCATTAAGAAAAACCAATAGAAAGATTAAAATAAATACCACTCTAAACATCACTTTTTAAACCCCTCACAATTATTTCATAAAGTTGCTGCGAAACATCCCCTATATCCTTCAAGAGCTCTTCTCTATCCAAGAAATCATTAATTATTTTTTTTCTTAACTCACCACTACAAAGATAGAAACTAATGGTTCCAACTATAAGAAAATGAACAACCTTGGTATCTCTCTCACCAAAGACACCTTTTTCAACGCCACTTTCTATTATTTCTTTTAATATGTCTAAAACTCCAAGAAAGGTTTCTAAAACCTTTTTCGAAAGGTGAACACCATCAGAGGCAACTTCCCTCATCAAAATCCTGAAAAAAGCGTTGTTCTTAATGGCTTCCATATAAAAAGCGTCTATATATATCTTCAAGCCTTCCTCAGGATTACTTATTTCATCCATTCGTGCTTTTATACTATCGTGTATGGAAGAGATTGAATGAAGCAGTATGGTAGAATACAGGTTCTCTTTGCTTTTGAAATGGTAGTATATTAGTGCTTTATTCACATCAGCACATTTAGATACCTCATCCATACTTGTTGCATCATACCCCTTTCTGGCAAACAGCCTTTTAGCGCAGCTTAAAATCGCTTCTCGTTTTTCCATCATCCACCTAACTAACCAGTCAGTATAATAAAAAAAATCTTACAGTCAAATATTAACAACCTTGACTATCGAACGCTTTTGAACAAAAATTAAACAAGAGGGGAGAATGAGCTTAAGACTTTGGAAGAGGATAAAAATACTGCCAGGCATAACACTAAACTTATCGAAAAGCGGTATATCTATATCATTTGGAACGCGTGGCTTTAAATACACAATTGGCAAAAACAGAAGACAGACGACAGTGGGCTTGCCCGGAACAGGCATATACTACACAAAAAGAAAAACAAAGAAACACAAAACGGACAAAGATGATTAATTTTTTCTGTTTCTCTTTGCAAGCTCCTCTCTTTCTTTTATAAGCTCTCCAACCAAATCCTTTAGTTTCCAGTCTTTAGAAAACTTCGTTAAAACAGCGGCGAGCTCATATGGAATATTCAAACTTTTTAACTTTTTTAAAAACTCAAGAAGTTCCTTCTCTTTAAAACCGCTAAGAATTACAGTTTTAGGAAAATCCACATCATCTTCGATGCAGCTTCCATCTTCTCTTTTAAAGATATCTTTAAGTAGCAATTCTCTATCGTTCTTGCAGGCAAATACAACCTTTAGTTCTTTTGAGTGTGATTTAGAAAAATCTTTGAGCTTTTCCCTTTCATCTTTAGAAAATCCAGCATACAGCACACCATATTCGCCGTATAGCTTTTTATCAGTCTCACCAATCTCTTTCATTTTCACCCCCCGCCTCTATTCATACCTTCTACTTAGGATAAAATATCACCTGCTAAAAGTCTAAGCAAGTTTGAAAAAACGACTTCCAATTTTTGTTGGACTAAAAAACCCCTCAACACAAAGGATATAGCTATACGCAAAATATCTAATATTTGTAATTGCAAAGTTCCTATTTTTGGTATAAACTCAACAACAGCTTCTTCTGTGGAATTTATCTGTAAGGGGGTTTATACATGTTCGTAAAGAGTTCAGAGGGAAAATACAAGGCGCTTATTCAAGGTGTAAATCAAAAAACACTCGCACACGGGAAAAGAACCTTAATGTCAGAATTCGTCCTGAAAAAAGGAAGTGTTGTGCCAGCACACAGGCATCCTTATGAGCAAACTGGTTATCTGGTTAAAGGAAAAATGATTTTAAAAATTGGCAACAAAGAGTATGAAGTATGTGAGGGTGATAGCTGGTGTATAGAAGAAAATATTGAGCATTCGGCTAAAGCTTTAGAAGATTCGATTGCTATAGAGGTTTTCTCTCCGCCAAGAAAAGATTACTTGGAATAGGTGTTTATCTATCCTGTTCAAAAGCCAATTTTTAAGGTGTTTTAATTTAAGTATTTTTTTATGTGCTCAAAACTTATCTCATAACATTTATCTTGATTTTCTAAAGAGTATGCAAAATCTGTAGCTTTAGAAACCTTAAAATCCTTAAGATAACATCCAGTTATCTCATTGCTCAGATTATAGGCATAAATAACCATTTCATGGGCTCTTGAAACATCTATACCGCACGCTCCCCAGTTGTTCACCAGAAGCTTGGTGTTTATAACTCCTGGATGAAGACAGTTCACTGAAATATTTTTCCCTTCGAGCATTCTCGCAAGCTTAAAAGTAAAAAGTATATTGCACAACTTGGAACAAGCATAAGCCTCATAGCCATAAGAAAACCTTCTATCCCTTAAAGCTTCAAAATCTACATACGAGGCATGAGCCATCGAAGCAACAATTATGATTTTTGACGGTGCATTTTTGATTATCGTATCAAGCAGAATATGGGTAATGAGAAAATGGGCTAAGTGGTTAACCTGATATGTCAAACCAAAGCCATCTTTTGTGATTATGCCTTCAGAATCAAAACAGCCAGCATTATTAATCAAAACCTTTATATTTTCATGCTTAACCTTACTAAACGCCTCTCTGGTCTCTTCTAAATCCGAAAAATCACATAAAACGGTTCTAACATTAAGAGAGGGATTTATCTTTTTTAACCGTTCTTTAGCTCTATCCAATTTTAACGGGTTTCTTCCGTGAATTATTAAAGCTTCTCCCTTTTTTGCCAACTCTTCTGCTGCTTTTAAACCTATACCGTCAGTCGCCCCAGTTATCAGAACATAACTCATAACTCTCTCCAAAAAAATTATACAAAAAAACTTGACATACTGAAGAGAAAAATTGTAAAAGTAAGAAGTTAAAGCACAATAAATTTATTTGCACAAGATAAGTTTCAAAGTCGTCCTAAAGGATGATTGAGAAAACTTTTAAAGGTTTTTAGTTTGAGAATCAAGATAACGCTGGAAAGTAAAGATAAAATTTCACTGCCAACTGGCTTCAACGAAATACTTCAATGGTTTGTATATAGCTCTATTAAAGATGAATGGCTCCACAGTATAGGTTTTGAGTTTAACAAAAGAAGTTTCAGGCTTTTTACATTCTCATCTATTCTACAGAAAGGCAAATATTTAAAAGAGAAAAATTTGTTTGTCTTTCCAAGAAAAATTAGCTTTATCGTGGCATCTCCTGTTGACTGGATTTTACAAAAGCTGGCTTCAGGGAGTATTCAAAAGGACAACATTAATATGTGGCACAACAATGTGTATTTGACAGAAATATCTGTTTTAAAACCTCACAAAGTCGAATCAAACACGATTTTAGTTAAGGCTTTGACACCCATAGAGGTTCATTCAACATTCGAAACCCAAAAAGGTAAAAAAACTCATTACTACACACCCTTTGAGAGTGAGTTTTCATCTCACATCAATGAGAATGCTAAGAAAAAATGGAGTGCTTTTTTCAAAAAAGAGCCACCGTCGGATATAAAAATTGAGCCGAAAGGATTTAATAAAGAAAAAATTGTCAGATTTGGCACAAATGAGCGT